>NZ_JAUHJF010000017.1:0-168310 GCF_032380995.1 Bradyrhizobium sp. SZCCHNR2028
GGTTCTGCCGCGTGCTTTCTGCTGCACGCGGACCGCGGGTATCAGCCGATACCCGGTCTTCCCTGCGCCTCTTCTTCGAGGAGAAGAGGACCAAAGGACGCAAAGCCCGGGTGCCATCCGCCGCGGGAGCGCGACGTCATGGCCTCGCTGTTCGACCTGTTCGGAACATGCGCGTTTGCCGGCAAGCCCGTCATCACGACGTTGCGCGGGAGCAGGGAGGTTGCAGCCATTCCGCCTGCGTGTCCGGACGGCGTCGTCTCACCCCATCGTTGCCAGCCTGACCGCCAGCGCACACGCCCGATCGTATTCGTCCAGGTTGATCCATTCGTCAATCGTGTGCGGCTCGTTCTGGCCGGTGCCGAAGGTCACGGTGGGGATGCCGTGGCGGACCATCCAGTTGGCGTCGAGGCCGCCATTGCCGGCGCGCAAGGTCGGTGTGGCGCCGATGTCGGAGACGGCGGCCGTGGCGCGCTTGACGACGGGAAGGGTCTCCTTCATCCGGAACGGCGGAAACTCCGTCACGGCCTTGAACTTGACGCGGCCGGACTTGCCGTCGCTGTTGGTGACGCGCTTGGCGGCGGTCTCGAATGCCGCCTTGTAGGCGTTGCTGATCTCGCGGACGAACTTGGCATCGTGGCTGCGGCATTCGCCGCGGACATGGACGTAGTCGGTGACGACGTTGGTGGCGTCGCCGGCCGGGCGGCCTTCGCCGCCGGTGACCGGGCCGACATTGCTGGTGCCTTGCTTGGCGTCCTTGCCCTTGCCCTTCACTACCTTGCCGAACCAGCCGCCGGCTTTGACCTCGGCGAGCGCGAGCGCCAGGATCATGGTGGCGCTGATGCCGCGCTCCGGCGCGACGCCGGCATGCGAGGCGCGGCCGAAGATCTCGACCTCCCAGCGGTCGGCGCCGACAGCGCCGATCGTGACGGCGGAGGCGGAGCTGCCGTCGAAGTTGAACGCCATCTCGGGCGCGCCGAGGTCGTCGGTGTTGACGTGCCGCGCGCCGTAGAGCCCGCTCTCCTCGCGCACGCAGAACAGCAGCGTGATCGGCGGATGGTCAAGCTTCTGCCGGATCAGCTCGGCCGCGAGCGTGACGAGAATGCCGCACCCGCAGCGATTGTCGCCGCCGAGCGCGGTCTTGGCCTGGTTGACGATCTTGCGACCGGAGATCTTCGGCTGCGCGCCGGCGCACAGCGGCACCGTGTCCATATGGGTCATGAACATGATCCGCGGCTGATTGTGCTGGCTGCCGCGGCCGGGCAGCTCGACAATCAGGTTGCCGGTCTCGGTCGGCAGCGGAATGCGCGTATTGGCATCGTCGAGCCGCATCGCCTTGGCCGGCACGCCGGCCTGCTTCAGCGCCGCCATGATCTCGCGTCCGATCGCCTTCTCCTGTCCGGTCACGCCCTGGACGGCCAGAAAACGCATCAGACGGTCGGTGGCGGCGGCGGTGTCGACGGGCATGAAGCGATTCCCATGATGAACGATGTGCCCGCAGCATCCTGCCCAGCGCTCCGTTGCGCAAGGGGGGCACCGGTGGTTTCGCCGCCTGACTCCTTTCCGATGCCTCGATCGTCTTCATGTCATCTCGGCATTGGAGCATCATCATGAGCCTGAAAGACAAGACGATCGTCGTGACCGGCGGAAGCCGCGGCCTTGGCCTGGGAGTCGTGGAGGCCCTCGTCGATCGCGGCGCCAAGGTGACCGTCGTCGCGCGCGGAACCGAGGCGCTGAACGCGATTGCTGCGCGCCTGGGTGTGGCCACGATCGCGGCCGACGTCACCGACGAGGCCGCTGCGCATCGCATCGTCGGCGATATCAGCCCCGACATCCTGATCTTGAACGCCGGCACAACGCCGCTCATGGGCCGGCTGGATCGGCTGACCTGGAGGGATTTCTCGGCTGCCTGGGAAACGGACGTCAAGGCGGGCTTGTACTGGATCCAGGCGGCGCTCAAGCTCCCGCTCAAGCCAGGAAGCCGCGTGCTGGTCGGATCGAGCGGCGCGGCGGTGGGTGGTTCACAGATGTCAGGCGGCTACGGCGGCGCCAAGCGCATGCTCTGGTTCATGGCGAAATATGCCAACGGCGTGTCGCAGGACGACAGACTCGGCATCCGCTTCCAGGCGATCGTGCCGCGCATGATGATCCTCGGCACGGGAGTGGGGGATACGGCCGCGGGCGCTTATGCCGGGTCCATGGGCATCACGCCGGAAGCGTTCGTCGCCCGTTTCGGTGCGCCGATGCCGCCGCGCGCGTTCGGCGATCGCGTCGTCTCCGTGCTGGAGGACCCGCGATTCGCCGATGGTGTCGTGTTCGGTCTGAATGGCGACGACGGTGTGACGGTGATGGAAGGAGCGGCAGCTTGAGTGACGGACCACAGGATCAGCAAGACGCGCGCAGGGCCGAGCTCATGGCCCTGGCAGAGAAGTTGCGGCCCGAGCTGCATCGCTATTGCGCGCGGCTGATGGGGTCGGTGATCGACGGCGAGGACGTCGTGCAGGACACCCTGACGAAGGCGCTCGTCGCCGTGGGCGAGATGCGGGACCTCGCGATGCTGCGCGCCTGGCTGTTCCGGGTCGCGCATAACCGGGCGCTGGACCTGCTGCGCAGCCGTGCGATCCGGGCGGTCGAACCGATCGAGGCCGCTGACGACGTCGCCGATGACGCCGCACCGGATGCCGTGGAGGTGATGATGCGCGACGAGGCGATCAGGACGGCGGTGTCGCGCTTCACGGAGCTTCCGATCCCTCAGCGCAGCGTCCTCGTTCTGAAGGACGTGCTCGACGAGCCGCTCGCCGACATCGCGGCTCTGCTCGGCCTGACGGTGGACTCGGTGAAGGCGCATCTCGCCCGCGCCCGGGCGCGGCTCTCCGAGATCAACGCCGTGGCCGAGGCGCGGCCGGCGGCGAGACCGGCCTCCGATGCGGTGGCGCGCTATGTGAGCCTGTTCAACCGGCGTGATTGGGACGGCCTGCGCGCGCTGCTGGCGCACGACGTCAAACTGCACCAGTCCACTCATCCCATCCGTGTCGGCCCGGCCGATGTCGGGATGTTCTTCAGCATCTACGCCGGGATGGACGGCGTCTGGCTGGCGCCCGCCTGGCTCGAGGGCCGGGAAGTGATCGCCGTGTTCGAACGCCACGGCGATCCGCAGCCCAGCTACTTCATGTGGCTGAGCTGGCGCGACGGCAAGATCAGCTTCATCCGCGACTACCGCTACGTCCGCTATGTCATCGCCGATGCAGAGCTGGCACTCGTCCCGCCAGTCTGAGCACCCAGGCCGGCAAGGGCTTGATCCACGTCAACGAGGGACGGTCGCGCCAGGACCATATTCTGGCGAGAGAGGTCCGAGATGCAGCTCTTCAACTCGACGCGAAGCTACGGCGCAATTCCGCAGACGTTGCATTGGCTGACGGTCGTGCTCGTGGCCGTCGCCTGGGCGCTTGGTGTCTTCGGTGACGTGCTGCCCAAGGGCGCACCGCGCGAAACCGGCCTGTTCATCCACGTGACGGCTGGGATCGCGATCCTCGCGCTTCTGGCCGCGCGCCTGGCCTGGCGGCTGGCCGATCCATCTCCGCCGCCCGAGACGACCGAATTCGCCACATGGATGGGAAAGTGGCAGGATCCGGCCGCGCGTTTCGCGCACTACGCCCTCTATGCGCTGCTCCTTGCCGTGCCTGTCGTTGGAATCGTGTTGCAGTTCGCACGCGGTGATGCCTTGCCGCTGTTTGGCATCGCCGAGATCGCGTCGCCCTGGCCCAAGGACCGCGCTTTTGCTCACAACGTCAAGGAAGTGCACGAAATTCTCGCCCACGCCCTCGTCATCGTGGCCGCGATGCATGCGGCCGCCGCGCTGATCCATCACTGGATCTTCCGGGATCGGACGCTCCTGCGCATGCTGCCTCATTCGGACGACTAGGGGAGGCGACAGGCCTGTCGGGAATGACGGATTGCGCCGTCGCTTCAGGCGCCGTGACCGAACGGTCGCGATCCGATCGATCACTCCGCTCATGGTTCGGATTGCCAATCCCCCAGGAAACACGGCCGGGAGACTCGCCAATGCTGGAGTATCGCGTCAACGCCCGACGGATCGATGCGCATGAAAGCGTCGCAGACTGCAAGGATGCGACCGTGGTGCTCGATACCGACGTCAAGGGACGGCGGGATGCATTCAACCCGGCCGAGCTTCTTCTCGCCGCGGTTGCCGCCTGCATGATCAAGGGAATCGAACGCGTGACGCCGATGCTCAAGTTCCATGTTCGTGGCGTCGAGGTGCGACTGATCGGCGTCCGTCAGGACAGCCCGCCGATGATGGCGTCGATCGATTACGAGCTGATCGTCGACACCGATGAAGATGACCGCCGGCTCGAGCTGCTTCATCAGAATGTCAGGAAGTATGGAACGATTTCCAACACCGTGGCCGCCGCGACGAAGCTGCAAGGCGTGATCAGGAGAAAGACATGAGCCGTCTTCACGTCCACCCTGAAAGCCACCTGGTGGCGCGGATCGGATGGCTCAGGGCGGCCGTTCTGGGAGCCAATGACGGCATCATTTCGACTGCAAGCCTGATCGTCGGTGTTGCTGCGGCAGCAGCGACACGAAACGACGTCCTGATCGCGGGTGTCGCGGGATTGGTCGCGGGAGCGATGTCGATGGCCGCCGGTGAATATGTCTCCGTCAGTTCGCAGTCGGATACGGAGCAGGCCGACCTTGCACGGGAGCGCAAGGAGCTGAGCGACAACCCCGCATTTGAACGCGACGAGCTTGCCGATATCTACGTCAAGCGAGGTGTGGATCAATCCCTTGCGCGGCAGGTGGCCGAGCAGTTGATGGCGAAAGACGCGTTGACGGCTCATGCGCGCGACGAATTGGGAATCTCGGAGATCACCGCAGCGCGGCCCATCCAGGCCGCCGTGACCTCGGCCATGATGTTTTCGGTCGGAGCCGCCATGCCCTTGCTGATGGTCGTCGTGTCGCCCGCCAACTTGCTGGTCCCGATCGTCTCCGCGGCTTCTCTCGCCTTTCTCGCGGTGCTGGGAGCGATCGGCGCAAAGGCAGGCGGGGCCAACATTCCGCGCGCCACCTTTCGCGTGACGTTCTGGGGGGCCTTCGCCCTGGGTCTCACCGCAGGCATCGGAAAGTTGTTTGGGGCCGTCGTTTGAAGCGCGGGCAAAGCTTGCGTGACGGTCAACGGCGTTACCGCCGTCTCGTGTCGAGGTTGCGGCGGTGTCGCGGTGTCGTCGACGCCGGCATTGTTTCGAGAAATTGAAGACCCAATTCGGTCCAGGCGCCATTATCAACCGGCCCGCGAGCCGCCACATCGGCGTCACGAGCATTCGATGGGCGCGACCCTCACGTCACGAGGACGCCGCCGAGGCGGCAATGCGCCCGATGCCGTGGTCGTGAGGAGCGAGCGGTGGACGGACAGCAAGCGCCGGGCGGATCCCGGCTGACGATTCTGCATGAGGAGCGTCCCCCGGCGGACCCGCGCGCCACATCCAGGGCGTCCGTGGGACGTGCGCTGTGGTCGCTCGTCGGGCTCGGCCTGATGATCGGAATGCTCGTCGCGCTGCCATGGATGGTCGAGTATGTGACCGTCGGCCAATATCTCGTCCACACCGATGATGCCTATGTCAGGATGAACGAAGTCCCGGTCAGGTCGGCGGTGTCCGGCCTGGTCAGGGACCTGCTCGTGACCGACAATCAGGAGATTGTTGCGGGACAGGTTCTGGCGCGGATCGAGCACCGGGACGAGCGCGCCGCGACGGTCGCGCTGAACGACGTCATCGCTCCCGTCGCCGGCGTCGTGGCCGCAAGCGGTCTCCATGTCGGGGACGCCGTGACGGCAGATCGGTCGTTGATGGCGGTGGTCACGCCGGGCGAGTCCCACGTCATCGCTGCCCTCGCGGTCTCCGAGATCACCTATGTCGCGATCGGACAGGCGGTCACGATCGACGTGCCCGGTCTGCCCTCCGTCCGGCTCTATGGGCATGTCGCGGATGCCGAATTGATCGGCGCGGCGTCCGGCTCGCCAGACGGCGAAAGCCGGATTGCGCTGAAGATCAGCCTGCTGAAGGCGGCCATGCCCGCCGGATTGCGATCCGGCATGGCTGTCGGCGCGACGATCCTGACCGGCCTGACCGGGACGGAGCGGATGGTCTCGCAGATCCTGCAGAAGAGGGCGCAGAGGACCTGCCGCTGCGAGCAGGATCTCCAACCCGCGTCGGTGCAGCGGCGCATCTGACCACGGCATCCCCACGCGACGCGCGGCGCCCGCGATCAGCCGCGGCTGAGCTCCTGCACGCCGTCGTGAACCTGGTAGACGACCTTGCCCTCGCGCCAGGCGAACGCGCCGCCGGGCTCGCGGCAGACGATGCCGGCTTCCGGAATCAGCTTGTCGCAGAGCATGACGATGATGTCCTCCAGCGGTGCGCTGGTGTCGTTCTCCTCGGTCATCCGGTCGATCGAGATCTCGCCGCCCTCGACGCCGTCGTCGATGTGGACGATGAAGATCTCCTCATGGCCATGGATGCCATGCGCCGTCACCCGAAACACTTCCCCCTTGTACTCGAATTCCCGAACCATCGCGTCCGCCCATATGAGTTTGTTGATTGCCGTTTCAAGCGGGGACGGAAACTAAGAGCGTGCCGCGCGAGGGTCAAGAAAAGTCGGTGTCGGGAATCCGACAAAATACAACGGGTGCGAACGCATGCTACGGGTGTGCGCGCATGTTCGCTGCACGACGGCAATCCGTGCATGCCGCTCATGCGCGAACTGCCCGTGGAGCCGATTTGTCGTAAACTAATCAATTGCACTCGGCAAATCACCGTCACATTTCCGCGCATCCGGCTCGCCGAAGAGGGACGTTTCGCGATCGTCACGAGCGTCCGGCCGGGATCGCGAGCCCATGTGTGAGGCCATGTGTGCCGTCTGATAGTCGAGCGAAGGAGTCGCGGTGCTGCGGGACGATGCGGGCTCAGGCGCCCGCATCATGCGCTTTGATGACCGCCACGAATGCCTCGCCGTAGCGCGCGAGCTTGACCGTACCGGCGCCGGGGATGCTCGCAAGCTCCGCGACGGAGCGCGGATGGCGGGCCGCCATTTCGGCCAGCGTCTTGTCGTGGAAGATGACGTAGGGCGGCACGTTCTGGGCCTTGGCGAGCTCCATCCGCCGGACGCGCAGCTTCTCGAACAAGTCGCGGTCGAGGTCAGGAAATGTCGTCGTGGTCTGCCGCTCCCGAGCCTTGCGGTCGCGCCTGGTCTTCTTCAGCACGCGCAGGCTGAGTTGCGGCTTGTCGCGCAGGAACTGGCGGCCCTCGGGCGAGATCGACAGGCCGCCATGGCCGGCGATGTCGACGCTGATCAGCCCATGCGCGACGAGCTGGCGGACGATGGAGCGCCAGGCGTTGCGGTCGTGCTCCTTGCCGATGCCGAAGGTGGAGAGCTTGTCATGGCCGAGCCGTTCGATGCGCTCGTCCGTCTCGCCGAGCAGCACCGCGACGACGTGGGCCTGGCCGAAGCGCTCGCCGGTGCGGTGGATGCAGGACAGCAGCTTCTGCGCGGCGATGGTGCCGTCGAAGGTCTCGGGCGGGTCGAGGCAGATGTCGCAATTGCCGCACGGCGCGCAATCGTCGCCGAAATAGCGCAGCAGCACCTGGCGCCGGCATTGGCAGGTCTCGGCGAAGCCGAGCAGCGCATCGAGCTTGCGGCGCTCGGTGCGCTTGCGCGCATCGGGCGCGTCCGACTCATCGATGAAGCGGCGGCGCAGCGCGATGTCCTCGGCGCCGTACAGCATCAGGGTTTCCGATGGCAGGCCGTCGCGGCCGGCGCGGCCGGTCTCCTGATAGTAGGCCTCGATGCTGGACGGCAGATCGGCATGCAGCACGAAGCGCACGTCGGGCTTGTCGATGCCCATGCCGAAAGCGATGGTGGCGACCATGATCAGCCCCTGCTCGAGCTGGAAGCGGCGCTGGTTCTTCTCCCGCGCCTTCATCTCCATGCCGGCATGATAGGGCAGCGCCGGAAAGCCGTGGTCGCTGAGCGAGGCGGCGACCTCCTCGGTCTTGCGCTTGGACAGGCAATAGACGATGCCGCTCTCGCCCTCGCGGGATTTCAGGAAGGCGAGCATCTGCTGCATCGTGCTGGTCTTCTCCGCCGCGCCGTAGCGGATGTTCGGCCGGTCGAAGCCGGCGATGAAGCTGTTGCCGTCGCCGATCGAGAGATGCTCGACGATCTCGGCCCGCGTCGGCGCATCGGCGGTGGCGGTGAGCGCGATGCGCGGGATCGTCGGGAACAGCCCGGCGAGACAGTCGAGGGCGCGGTATTCGGGCCGGAAATCATGGCCCCATTGCGAGACGCAGTGCGCCTCGTCGATGGCGATCAGCGACAGTTGCGCGGCCTTGAGACGCTCCAGGTTCTCCGGCCTGAGCAGCGTCTCGGGCGCCATGTAGAGCAGGTCGAGCTCGCCGCGTTCGATGTCCTGCCACAGCAGGTCCTTCTCGGCGCCCCAGAGCCGCGAGTTCAGCGCCGCGGCCTTCACGCCGGCCTGCCGGAGCGCGGTGACCTGGTCCTCCATCAGCGCGATCAGCGGCGAGATGATCAGCCCGAGGCCGGGACGCGCCAGCGCCGGGATCTGGTAGCACAGCGATTTGCCGCCGCCGGTCGGCATCAGCACGAAGGCATTGTGTCCGGCGATCACGTGCTCGACGATGTCGCGCTGCCGCCCGCGAAAGCTGTCATAGCCGAACACGGCCTTGAGGATCGAGAGCGGATCGGCGGTCATGGGAACGCACTTCTTCGGCAGACGGAGGGACTGGATAAGTCCCGTTGCGGGACGCCGCCGTCAAGCGAAAGCTGCCCGGTGACGCGCATTTCAGCGGCGCGGAGAAGCATGGCGGGGACAGTGGCAGGGGCGCGTTGGACAAGCCGACGAGTTATGGCAGAATCGACTTGCATCGCATTATGTTCCGATCCTGATACGAGCATGGGCTGCCGGGGCGAGCTGGGTGCCTTGGCACCTCGCCGGGCGCAAGGTGGTGCTGGTCGATGCCGATCCGCAGTGGTCGGTGGTGCGGCTCGCCGAGCGGCAGCGTGCGCTCGCCATGCAAAGCTCGGGCGCGTGGCGCCGCGAGATCGCGAAACATGTTGAACCGTTGGAATTCGCTTCGACGTCGCCGTGTCGTATACGGTGGCGGTCGGTCGAGGCCGGTCCGCAAAGAGACGCACGCGCAGAGTTGGTGACGAGGGTGCTTGCAGATCTGTTTGAAGGCCCGGTCGTGGTCGTGGCCTCCAGCCTCTCGCTGGCGGACGACGAGCTGTTTGCCGAGGAGCGCGCTCATATTCAAGCCGCGGTCGCCAAGCGGCGGGCCGAGTTCGCGACCGCGCGGGTCCTGGCGCGCAGGGCGCTGGCCGCGCTCGGAGCTCCGCCGGTGGCGCTCGTCCCGGCGCCGGATCGCGCGCCGGTGTGGCCGCCGGGCTATGTGGGAAGCATCTCACATTGTGCCGATCATTGCGCCGTGGCCGTAGCCCGAAGCAGGGATGTCTCGTCGCTCGGACTGGATGTCGAGGACCTGCGCGAGCTCGATCCGTCGATGCGCGACCTGGTGCTTACGCCGGCCGAGCGGCGATGGCTTCGCGCGCAGCCGGACGCCTTGCAGCCGATGCTGCCGATCGTGATCTTCAGCGCGAAGGAAGCCTACTACAAATGCCAATATCCGATCACGCACGGCTTCCTGGATTTCCAGGACGTCGAGCTCACGATCGCATGGGCGGCAGGCACGTTCGAGGCGCGCGTCGTGAGAGAGGGATGGCCGGCTGCCATTGCTCGCCTCGCCGGACGCTTCCTCATCGCTGACGGCCGGGTCAGTTGCGGCGTGACGTTGGCGAAGGGCTGATCGCGCGGATGCAGCCTGGAGTTGGGCCGAGCCTGCGTCCTGGCGGCTGCGCCGGAGAGCCGCGCCATCGCCATCCCGGCAAACCTCCGGACGACGAGCAGCTTACCGCAGTCGCTAAACATGATGCGCTGCAAACGTCGCGAAAACGCGCTTGACATGTTTAGTCATTCACAATCTACTAAACAAAATACTTAACTCGGACGGATGATCCGGGGCCATGGGGAAACGCTTGCGGCTCGCGCTGTCGTTGTGACGGCGCCGCTCGCCGCAGGCCATGCATCGCCGTCACCCACGCGAAGCGGGGACGGCGCCAACAGGGAGGGAGTGCCAGATGAAGTTGCTGCAGACATTTGCACTGACGGCGACGGTCGCCGCTGCGACCGTGCTCGGCGCATCCGCGCCGGCACGCGCCGAAGGAAAGACCATCACCTTGTGCTGGGCCGCCTGGGACCCGGCCAATGCGCTGGTCGAGCTGTCCAAGGACTTCACCGCCAAGACCGGCGTCAGCATGAAGTTCGAGTTCGTGCCGTGGCCGAACTTCGCCGACCGCATGCTCAACGAGCTGAACTCCAAGGGCAAGCTGTGCGACCTGATGATCGGCGACTCCCAGTGGATCGGCGGCGCCGCCGAGAACGGTCAATATGTCAAGCTCAACGAGTTCTTCGATAAGGAAGGCATCAAGATCTCCGACTTCATGCCCGCCACCGTGGCCGGCTACGCCGAATGGCCGAAGGGCACGCCGAACTACTGGGCGCTGCCGGCGATGGGCGACGCCAACGGCTGGACCTATCGCAAGGACTGGTTCTCACGGTCCGAAATCCGCGAGGAGTTCAAGAAGAAGTTCGGCCGCGAGCTCGACGTGCCCAAGACGCAAGCCGAGCTGAAGGACATCGCCGAGTTCTTCCAGAAGCGGGTGATCGACGGCAAGACCGTCTACGGCGCGGCGATCTTCACCGAGCGCGGCTCGGAAGGCATCACCATGGGCGTCACCAACGCGCTCTATCCGTTCGGCTTCAAGTATCAGAACCCGAAGAAGCCGTATGACATGCAGGGCTTTGTCAATTCCGACGACGCCGTGAAGGGCCTCGAATTCTACAAGGCGCTGTACAAGTGCTGCACGCCGCCCGGCTATTCGAATGGCTACATGCAGGAAGGGCTCGACGCCTTCAAGTCCGGCCAGGTCGCGCTGCAGATGAACTGGTTCGCCTTTTTCCCGGGCCTCTACAAGGACCCCAATGTCGGCGGCGATAAGATCGGCTTCTTCGTCAACCCGGCGCAGAAGGAGAAGGGCTCGCAGCTCGGCGGGCAGGGCATCTCGGTGGTGGCCTATTCGCCGAACCGTGCCGAGGCGCTGGCCTACATCAAATGGTTTGCCTCGCTCGACACCCAGAAGAAATGGTGGGCGCTCGGCGGCTATAGCTGCCACAAGGGCGTGCTCAACGACCCCAACTTCAAGAACACCGCGCCGTTCGCCGCCGACTTTCTGGTGGCGATGGACCAGGTGGTCGATTTCTGGGCCGAGCCGTCCTACGCGCAGCTCCTGCTCGCCATGCAGAAGCGCGTCCACGACTATGTCGTCGCCGACCAGGGCACCGCCAAAGGCACGCTCGACGGGCTGATCGCCGACTGGACCAAGGTCTTCAAGGAGGACGGCAAGCTCTGACGGCCGCGGCACCTCGCGCACACGCGGGCTGTGCCACGACAATCCCTCCGGCGAGCTTCGGCTTGCCGGGCGGACCAACCAGTCTCACCGCCAGCCAGAAGCAGCCAGTGAAGCAGTCCCTCGCATGACCGACCAAACCGGACTGAGCAGCCTCGTCGACCGCGCCGCCCTGGTGACGCCGCCGGTCGTGGCGGGGCGCGTGCGCGGCCTGTCCGAGCGCGCCATCGCCTGGCTGTTCATCACGCCGACCATGCTGCTGCTGCTCGCGATCAACATCTTCCCGTTGATCTGGACCATCCGGCTGTCCTTCACCAATTATCGCGCGAACCGTCCGAACGCCACCGTGCTCGATGTCGGGCTCGCCAACTACCAGTCGATCCTGACCGATCCGGACGTCTGGGCGGCGATGACGGTGACCGCGCGCTTCGTGTTCTGGACCATCCTGATCCAGACCGTGCTGGGCTTCACCCTGGCCTGGCTGATCGACAAGAAATTCCGTGGCCACGGCCTTTGGACCACGTTGATCCTGCTGCCGATGATGCTGTCGCCAGCCGTGGTCGGCAATTTCTGGACCTTCCTGTACCAGCCGCAGATCGGCCTGTTCAATTACGTCATCGCCGCCGTGACCGGCATGCCGGCGTCGTCGTTCCAGATGCTGGCGCAGGTGCCGCTGGCGCCTTGGGCCATCGTCGTCGTCGACACCTGGATGTGGACGCCCTACGTGATGCTGATCTGCCTCGCAGGCCTGCGCTCGATTCCCGACTACATCTATGAGGCGGCCGAGGTCGACCGCGCCTCGCCGTGGCGGCAGTTCTGGTCGATCACGCTGCCGATGGCGCTGCCCTTCATCATGCTCGCGGTGCTGTTCCGCGGCATCGAGAACTTCAAGATGTTCGACATGGTCAACCTGCTGACCGGCGGCGGTCCAGGCTCGACGACCGAGGTCGCCTCGATCACCTTGAAGCGCGAGGCGTTCGAAAAGTGGCGCACCGGCTATTCCTCGGCGTTCGCCATCATCCTGTTCGTCACCGTGTTCGGTCTCGCCAACATCTACGTCAAGGCGCTCAACCGGGTGAAAAGCCGATGACCGGTCTCGCAACCGCCCATTCCGTCGTTGATCCGTCGCCGCTGACCAAGCGGATCGCGGCAACCGTGGTGATCGCCTATGGCGTCATCACCCTGGTGCCGCTGCTGTGGATCTTCATGACCGGATTCAAGTCGCCATCGGACGCGATCGCCTATCCGCCGAAGCTGGTCGCCGAGCCGAGCCTGGAGGGTTACTGCAACCTGTTCACGACCCGGACCCGGCAGGCCCCGGAGTACATGGCCAAGCTGCCGCCGGCCGCCAGCCTCTGCGACAGCATTTCGCGCGGCCGCAACATGGTGGTCGCGGGTCCATCGAACTACATCCCACGCTACGTGAATTCACTGGTGATCGCGTTCGGCTCGACCGCGCTGTCGGTCGTGCTCGGCACGCTTGCGGCCTACGCCTTCTCGCGCTTCAAGGTGCCGCTGAAGGATGACCTCTTGTTCTTCATCCTGTCGACGCGGATGATGCCGCCGATTGCGGTCGCGATCCCTATCTACCTGATGTATCGCGAGCTCGGCCTGTCCGACACGCGGCTCGGCATGATCCTGCTCTATACGTCCGTCAACATCTCGCTCGCGGTCTGGCTGCTCAAGGGCTTCATGGACGAAATCCCGCGCGAATACGAGGAGGCGGCGATGGTCGACGGCTACACCCGCCTGCAAGCCTTCTTCAAGGTCGTGTTGCCGCAGGCCACCACCGGCATCGTCGCCACCGCGATCTTCTGCCTGATCTTCGCCTGGAACGAATATGCCTTCGCGGTGCTTCTGACCTCGGGCACGGCGCAGACTGCGCCGCCCTTCATTCCGATTATCATCGGCGAGGGCGGCCAGGACTGGCCGGCGGTTGCGGCGGGCACCACGCTGTTCCTGATCCCGATCGTCGTGTTCACCGTGCTGCTGAGGAAACACCTGTTGCGCGGCATCACCTTCGGAGCGGTGCGCAAATGAGCGAGTCGATCCGGAACATGCCTGCCGATGTGGCCACCACGCGCTGGCCACGGGCGCTGCGGCGCGGCCCGATGGAGACGCTGGCGACGATCCTCATTGCGGCGGGCGTGCTGATGCTGCTGCAGCCGTTCGCGCTGGTGCTCTACACCTATTCCTTCATCACCACGCTCGCTGGTGTCGTGATGTTCACCGTCGTCTCCAAGTTCCCGGACTGACGCCATGGCCGAGATCCGGATCGAGAACCTGTTCAAGGAGTTCGGCGGCTTTGCCGCCGTGCGCGGCACCAGCTTCACGATCGCCGACGGCGAGTTCTTCTGCCTGCTCGGTCCTTCCGGCTGCGGCAAGACCACCACGTTGCGCATGATTGCAGGCCTGGAGCTGCCGACGTCGGGGACCATCAACCTCGGCGGCGAGGACGTCACCTTCCGGCGCGCGCGTGAGCGCGACATCGCCATGGTGTTCCAGCTGTTCGCGCTCTACCCGCACATGAACGTACGCAGGAACATCGCCTTTCCGCTGGTCTCGATGGGGGTGCCCAAGGCGGAGATCAGGCGGCGGGTCGAGGAAGCGGCGCGCATCCTGCGCATCGACCATCTGGTGGACCGTCCGGTGAGCGGGTTGTCGAGCGGCGATCGCCAGCGCGTCGCACTCGGCCGCGCCATTGTCCGCGAGCCCAAAGCGTTCTTGATGGACGAGCCGCTGGGCGCGCTCGATGCCGAGTTCCGTCACATCATGTGCGGCGAGCTGCGCGCGCTGCACGACCGGCTCAAGGCGACCACTGTGTTCGTGACTCACGACCAGCTCGAGGCGATGTCGATGGCCGACACGATCGCGGTGATGAATCGCGGTGTCGTGGAGCAGCTCGGAACGCCCCAGGAGATCTACGACCGTCCCGCCACCATGTTCGTCGCAGACTTCATCGGCTCGCCGGCGATGAACTTCATCCGCTTCGCGGGCAGGCTTGGTGCCGGCACGAACTGCGTGCGCATCGACGGCGCCGAGATCGGCGTGCCCGAGCTGCGCGAGGATGCCGAGAGCGACGAGCTGGTTCTCGGCGTGCGGCCGGAGCAGGTGGCGCTCAGCGCGGAAGGCGGGCTGCGCGGCGAGGTGTTTGGCACCGAATATCTCGGCACCACCCAGATCATCACCGTCACGACGGCTCGCGGCACCGTCAAGGCGCGCGCGCCCGCGGCGGTCCGGATTGAGCGCGCCGAGCCGGTCGGACTCAGCTTCCGCGCCGACCGGCTTTCGCTGTTCAACGCCGCCACGGGCCGTGCAATCCGCACGGCGCTGTATGAGCAGCCGGTGAGAGGAGGGCGCCATCATGGCTGAGACGCGTCTCAACGCCGTCAGCAAGTCGTTCGGATCCAAGCCGGCGGTTCGGGATTTGTCGCTGATCATCCGCGATGGCGAGCTCGTGGTGCTGCTCGGGCCGACCGGCGCCGGCAAGACCACGACCTTGCGCCTGGTGGCAGGCCTCGACATGCCGGATGGCGGCAGCATCACCATCGGCGGCGTCGATCAGACGAAAGCGACGCCGGCCGCGCGCGACGTCACGTTCGTGTTTCAGCAATATTCGCTCTATCCGCATCTGTCGGTGTACGACAATCTCGCCTTTCCGCTGCGCTCGCCGGTGCGCAAGATTCCGGAGGCTGAGATCAAGCGCATCGTCGGTGACGTCGCGGGGATGCTGCGGATCGAGGACAAGCTCGGCAACCGCGCTACTCAGCTCTCGGGCGGTCAGATGCAGCGCGTGGCGATCGGCCGTGCGCTCGTGCGCAGACCTGCGATCGCATTGCTCGACGAGCCCCTGTCCTCGCTCGACGCCAAGCTGCGTTCCGAGCTGCGCATCGAGCTCAAGCGCATCCAGCAGGATCTCGGCGCCACCATGCTCTACGTCACCCACGACCAGATCGAGGCGATGACGCTTGCCAACCGCATCGGCGTGATCGAGCAGGGCCGGCTGGTGCAGGTCGGCAGCCCGCGGGAGGTCTATGAGGATCCGGCCAATACCTATGTGGCGACCCGGCTCGGCAGTCCCGGCATCAATCTGCTGCCGCGTGGGCTGTTCCCGGATCTCGCTGTGCCGGGCGACGTCGCGACGATCGGCGCGCGCACCGAGCACATGACGGTCCGGCGCGCCGAGACCCGTGCGGACGCGCGGGTGAAATGGATCGAGCATCTCGGCGATCAGAATCATCTGCATATCACGCTGCAGGACCAGACCATCGTCAGCCTGGTCGAGCCGGATACGGAATTGAAAGTCGGCGACGCCGTCGCTATCGAGTTCACCCGGCCGCTGCTGTTCGACCGGGTGGGCCAGCGGGTGAGATAGACAATGGACCAGGCGTTCAAGCGCAGGCTGATCATGGCGATGGCCGATGCCATCATCGCGCATGCCGAGGAGCTGACCGCGCTCGATTCGGCGATCGGCGACGGCGATCACGGACTCAACATGAAGCGCGGCTTCGAGGCCGTTCTCGCCGATGTCGAGAACATTTCAGCCAAGCCTCTTCCCGAGGCGCTGAAGGCGGTCGGCATGGCGCTGGTGATGAAGGTCGGCGGTGCGTCCGGTCCGCTCTACGGCACGCTGGCGATGGGACTTGGCAAGGTGCTGCCATCAGAGCCATCTGCCGCTGAAGCGGCGGCGGCGCTCGGGCGTGCCATTGCGGACGTGAAAGCCCGCGGCAAGTCGGAAGCAGGCCAGAAGACCATGCTCGACGTCTTGATCCCGGTGCAGGCAGCTTTTGCGGCGGGTGGCGACGATCTCGCCACCCGGCTGCCCGCGGTCGCTGCCGAAGCCGCCGGCGCGACCGTGCCGATGCTGGCGATCCGCGGCCGTGCTTCGTTTCTCGGCGAGCGTTCGATCGGGCACATGGATCCCGGCGCGCGCTCGTCCAGCCTGCTCGTGCAGGCGATCTGCAGCGTATTCAATGAGGCCTGATCATGAGTGAGCAGAAGAATGTCGGCATCGTCATCGTGTCGCATTCCGCCAAGGTGGCGGAAGGCGCGGCCGACATGGTCAGGCAGATGGTCGGCGACAGCGTGCCGCTCGCAGCGGTCGGCGGCAATGCCGATGGCGGACTCGGCACCGACGTTGGCGCCATCATGGGCGCGATCGACAAGGCGTGGTCGGAGTCAGGTGTTGCGATTCTGGTCGATCTCGGCGGCGCTGAGACCAACAGCGAGATGGCGGTGGAGATGATGCCGGAGGAGCGGCGCGAGCGCATCGTGATCTGTAACGCGCCGCTGGTCGAAGGCGCGGTGATGGCGGCGACGGAAGCCTCCGGCGGCTCGCCGCTCGATGCGGTGCGCGCAACCGCCGAAGAGCTGATGGGCGGATGAGCAGGAACGAGAATGGCTGACGGTGGAGAGATCGGCATGCAGGAAGCGAAGGCGCATGCGCTGCTGACCAACGAGGTCGGGCTGCATGCGCGGCCCTCGGTCAAGCTGACCCAGCTCGCCAAGCGCTTTGCGTCGACCATCGAAGTCGCGATCGCGGCCGACGGGCCCTGGACCGATGCCAAGAGCCCGGTGAAGATCATGCGCGTCAAGGCCGCCAAGGGCGAGACGCTGTTTCTGCGCGCCAATGGAACCGATGCCGAGGCCGCCATCGCCGCGCTGGTCGATCTGGTGAACCGCAAGTTCGACGAGGAGTGACGATGGAGCGGCGTATCTTCGGGCGGGCGGCGTCGGACGGGCTGGCCATCGGGCCCGCGGCGATCCTGCATGCGCTGGAGGGCGCCAGCCGGAGGAAAGGGGCGATCGCCGAGGAGCATGAAGCGCTCGCCGTAGCGGTCGCGCATGCGCGCGACGCCGTGGCCGAGCTGATCGGCAGGCTCGAGGGAGACGCCGCCGAACTGATCGGCTTTCAGCTCGCGCTGCTCGAAGACGATGCGCTGACGGAGGCGGCTTACGTCCAGATCGAGGGCGGCGTCGCTGCGGATGCGGCCTGGCGCGCGGCGATGGCGGAGGAGATGGCGGGGTATGAGTCCGCCGAGGACGAATATTTCCGCGCCCGCGCCGGCGACCTCGCCGACATCCGGGATCGCGTGCTGCGACACTTGTTCGGCTTGCAGCAGAACGGCAAGTTGCCGAAGGGGGCGATCGTCGTTGCGCGTGATCTGGCGCCATCCGCTTTCCTCGCCATCGAGTGGACGAATGGAGGGGGCATCGCGCTCGGCGAGGGCAGCCCGACCAGCCATGTCGCGATGTTGGCGCGCAGCCGCGGCGTGCCGATGGTGGTTGGGCTCGGTCACGATTGGGACAAGCTGACAGGGGATTTGCTGGTCGATGGCGGTCGCGGTGTCGTCATCGCCGATCCCAGCGCGCACTCTGTCGCCGCCGCGCGGGCGGAGGACGAGACGGTCTCGCGCCGCAGGGCGGAGGCAAGGGCGCGGCAGCACGAACCGGCACTGACGCGCGACGGCACCTTCGTTTCCGTGCTCGTCAACATCTCCGGTCCTGGTGATATGACGGCGCTGCCAGCCGCAGCGTGCGATGGCGTCGGTCTGGCGCGCACGGAGTTTCTCACCGGCAACCTGCTTCACGATGAGGAGGCGCAATATCACGCCTATGCCGAGCTCGTGCGCTGGGCCGAAGGCCGGCCGGTCACGATCCGCACGCTCGATGCGGGCGGCGACAAGCCGATTCCGGGCTACACGATCGATGGTGAGAGCAACCCGTTTCTTGGCCTGCGTGGCCTCCGTCTGTCGTTGCGTCATCCCGAGATCTTCCGTGTTCAACTGCGCGCGCTGGCGCGCGCCGCTGCGCTCGGACCGCTCAAGGTGATGCTGCCGATGGTGACCAATGCAGCGGAGCTGGACGTCGCGCGTCGCCATCTCCGCGCCGTGCTCGCCGAATTGGCCGCCGGCGACGTCGCGTTCGCCGCGCCGGCCTTCGGAATGATGGTCGAGGTGCCGGCTGCTGCATTGGCAGCGCATGACTTCGCTGCGGACTTCTTCTCGATCGGCACCAATGACCTGACCCAATACGCGACCGCTGCTTCGCGTGACGGCGCCGAGGTCGCCGACTATGCCGACGTGCTGCATCCCGGGGTGTTGGCGATGATTGCCCATGTGGTGCGCGCTGGTCGCGCGCGGGGCGTGGAAGTCTCGATCTGCGGCGACGCCGCCGGGGATGTCAGAGCCATTCCGGCGCTGCTTGGGGTCGGCGTGCGCGCGCTGTCAGTCGCGCCGGGCCTGCTGCCGCTGGTGAAGTCGGCGATCCGCGAGCTTGACCTCGCCAAGGGCACGGAAAAGGCCGCGGGAGAGGGCGCATGAGTGACCAGGATGCATCGGGGGTCACAAGCCCGCTCGCCGAATACAAGGCGATCCTGCGCGCGGTGATCGACAGCCGTCCCTCCGGCACACGGCAGCGGTTGGCGGAGGCGATCGGCAAGAATCGCAGCTTCATCTCGCAGATCGTCAATCCGGCCTATGCGACGCCTATCCCGCTGCAGCATCTCGAGACCATCTTCCACATCTGTCACTTCTCGCCGCATGAGCAGCAGGCGTTTCTGACCGCCTACCGCGCCGCGCATCCGGGCCGGCTGGACGAGGCCGAGGCGCAGCGGCCGATGCGGCGCCTCGTGGTCGAGCTGCCGGACTTCGGCGACTCCGCGCTCAACGCCCATGCCGACCGCATCATCACTGGCGTCGCGCGCGGCATCACCGCGCTGATCTCAGCCAATGAAAACAACGACGACGCCGAACCGGGAGGGAAGCCATGAAGAAGCTGATCAACGCCGTTTCCGACGTGCTGACCGAGAGCCTGCAGGGTTTTGCCGCCGTGCATGGCGACATCGTCACGCTGGGCGAGGACAACAAGTTCGTTCGCCGCACGAGCCTCAAACCGGGGAAGATCGCGCTGATCTCCGGCGGCGGCTCAGGCCATGAGCCGCTCCATGCCGGCTTCGTCGGGCCGGGCATGCTCGATGCCGCCTGTCCGGGCCAGGTGTTTACATCGCCAACGCCGGACCAGATGCTCGCGGCCGCGCAGGCCGTGGACACAGGCGCGGGCGCGCTGCTCATCGTCAAGAACTACGAAGGCGACGTGATGAATTTCGCGATGGCCGCGGAGATGATGGAGGGCAAGGTCGCGACCGTCATCACCGACGACGACGTCGCCGTCGAGACCTCGACCTATTCGACCGGCCGCCGCGGTGTTGCCGGCACGCTGGTCGTGGAGAAGATGCTGGGTGCTGCGGCCGAGCAGGGCCGCGATCTCGACGCGCTGAAGGCGCTTGGTGACGACGTCAACAGGCGCACGCGGTCGATGGGCGTGGCGCTGACCTCTTGCACCGTGCCGGCCGCCGGCAAGCCGACCTTCACGCTCGGTGACGACGAGATGGAGATGGGCGTCGGCATCCATGGCGAGCCCGGCCGCCGCCGGGTCAAGCTGGCCTCGGCCGATGCGATCGCCGAGGAGATGATGGGCGCGATCCTGGCCGATCTCGCGCCCAAGTCCGGCACGCCGTGCCTGCTGCTGGTCAACGGCTTCGGCGCAACGCCGGCGATGGAATTGTACGTGATGGCCAATGCGGCGCGGCGCATCCTGGAAGGGCGCGGGCTCGCCATCGCGCGCGGGCTGGTCGGCTCCTACGTCACCTCGCTCGACATGGCCGGCTGCTCGCTCACGGTCACCGCGCTCGATGAGTCGACGATGGCGCTGTGGGACGCGCCGGTGCACACGGCCGCCCTGCGCTGGGGCTGCTGAACCGAGGTCCGCTCAGCGGATCTCGTTGGAGTAGTAGTGCTGCGCCGTCGTGGCGCGGTGCTGGCTGAGGATCGCCAGCGCGCCGGTCTGGTCATAGGCTTCCTCGTCGATGACGAGCACGGCGGCCGGCGCGGAGAGGCCGAGCAGCTTGCGGTCCTCCTTGGTGGCGACCTCGGCCGTCACCTTCTCGCGCACCGCGGCGATCCGGAGGCCATAGGCCTCGAGCAGATGGCGGTAGATCAGGGCAGGGACCTTCTTCGGCTCGCGCGGAAATCCCGCCACGCGGCTCGCGACCATCGAGATCCGCGAATGCAGCACCGGCGCGCCGGCGACGCGGCGGATGCGATGAAGATGCAGCAGCGGCTCGCCGTCGGCCACGCCGAACAGCGCTGCTTCGGCCGGCTCGGCGGTGCGGGTCGTCACCGACAGCACCTCGGCTTGCGACTGCAGCAGGCTGCCGTCCGCGCCGAGCAGGCGGAAGTACTGGAAGAAGAAGCTGAGCCCATGCTGCGACGCGCGGCCCGTCACCACCGTGCCGGTCTTGCGCCGCCGCATCAGCATGCCGCCAGCTGTGAGGTCGGCCAGCGCCCGGCGGATGGTGCCGACGGCGACGCCATATTGGTTGGCGAGCGCGACCTCGCCGGGCAGCACCGTGCCCGGCGGCATGTCGCCGATCAGGATCGCCTCGGCGATCTGCCGCTTGACATGCTCGTAGAGCGGCACCGGCAGCGCGCCCGGACCCGCACCGACTCCGTCTGCCGCTTTGCTGGCCACAGCTGCCTTTTTCATGGAATTGACAAATGCCGCGTCGTGAATTCTATTTCTATATAGAATATAGGATTGAGCAGACGGCAAATGATTTCTCAGGGCATTCCAGTAGATCGGAGCCAGCCCGGCCTGGCCGGCGCCTTCGCTGCGATCGACGGCATGGCCGAGACTGCCGTCGTGGACCTGCGGAAGCTGGTGGCGGTCGATACCAGCTTTCCGCCGGGCGCCGGCTACGATGCCTTTGCCGACGTGATGGAGCAGCTCGCTAGGCCGCTGGCGCTGGATTGCGAGCGCGTGATTGTCCCGGAGGATCTATGGCGCGCACCGGGCGCGCGCGGACCGCGTACGAATCTGATCGCACGGCGCCGCTCCGGCAGACCGGTGCTCGGGCTCTATTTCCATGTGGACACAGTACCGGCGGCGCCCGGCTGGGCGACCGATCCGCTGCAACTGAGCCGCGACGGTGACCGTCTGACCGGACTCGGCGCAGCCGACATGAAGGGATCCGTCGCGGCAGCGCTGCTCGCGCTCCGCGCCGCGCAGCAGACTGGATTGTCGCTGGCCTATGATCCGATGCTGCTGCTGTGCACGGACGAGGAGGCGGGGCTTTATCCCGGAGTGCGCTACCTTGCCGAACAGGGGCGCCTCGAAGGGCATATTCTGAATTTCAACGGCAGCGCCATGCCGCGGATCTGGGCCGGCTGCTTCGGCCTGTTCACGCTCACGGTGCGCGTTCACGGCACGGCGGCCCATGCCGGCGAGCAGCGCCGTGCCGGCGCCAACGCGATCGAGGCGGCCCTGCCGATCCTCAATGCGCTCGCCGCTTTGAAGCCGCTCGTCGCGCAGCGGACATCGACGTTGCCGCCACCTCCGCAGACGGCTGGACCGCTCACCGCGAGCCTCGACATCTCGGCTATTCATGGCGGCCAATGCGGCGGACAGATCCCCTCGCTGGTCGAGATTCTCCTGTGCCGCCGCTATGCGCCCGAGGAGGACTTCGCCGCCGCGCGCCGCGAGATCGAAACGGCGATCCGGCAGGCGGCCGGCATGCTCGACGTCGAGATCATCCTCACCGGTCATCTGATGCCGACATCCGATCCCGGCGGGCCGCATTGGCCGCGCTGGCAGCAGGCGCTGTCGGCCGGTTTCGGCTACGCGGCCGAGGACTTCGCCCGATGGGGGGCGTCCGGCTGCTCCGATTTCGGCTGGGTGCAGCAGGCCACGGGCCTGCAGGAGGTGCTGCTCACGGGTCTCGGCAGGCCCGATAGCCGCATCCATGCGCCGGGCGAATCGACGACGTTCACCGACATCGTCGCATTGGCGAAGTCGGTGCTCGCCTATCTTGCGGCCGAGTTCTGTCCCGAGCTCTCTCCCGAAGCCATCACGCCCGAAAAGGACTTCGCCCGATGCCGTCCGTGACTCGTCGTCATTTCCTTGCCGGCTCCGCGCTCGCGCTTGGTGCCCTGCCGCAAGTCTCTCTCTCCGCCGAGGCGCCCAAGCGCGGCGGCGTGTTGCGGATCTCGGTCGATCAGGGTGCGGCCGTCATTCACCCGCTGCTCGCGCGCGTCAATCCGGAATACCTTATTACCGAGCTGCTCTATTCCAACTTGACCCGGTTGAAGCCGGACATGTCGGTCGAGCCGGACCTCGCGTTGTCGTGGCAGGCCGGCGCGGGGCTCACCGAGTGGACGTTCAAGCTGCGGCCCAATCTCAGCTTCCACGACGGCTCGCCGCTGACGGCGGAGGATGTCGTCGCGACCTTCAAGGCGATCCTCGATCCGAAGACCGCGTCACCGGCGCGTACCAATGTCGGCCCGATCAAGGATGTCGCCGCCGTAGATGCGTCGACCGTGCGGTTCACGTTATCGGTTGCCTTCGCCGATTTTCCGGTCGCGCTCGCCTACAACAATGCGCGCATCGTGCCTGCGAAAGTCGTTGCCGCCGATCTCGCCAGCCTCGCCACAAAGGCGAATGGTTCAGGGCCGTTCAAGCTCGTGTCCTATGAGCCGGACCGCAAGATCGTCGTCGAGCGCAACCCGGTCTATTACGATCCCGCGCGGCCTTCACTCGATCGCGTCGAGATCCTCGTCTATCCCGACCGCACCGCCGAGGCATCGGCTCTGATTTCGGGCGACATCGATCTCATGTTGTCGACCACGCCCGGCGAATATGAGCGGCTCGGCAAGGCCAGCGGCGTCAAGGCGGTGCGGATCCCCTCGGGGCAGTTTCTGAACGTCAACATGGGCTGCGACCAGAAGCCGTTCAACGACGTTCGCGTGCGCCAGGCGCTGGCGCTGACCATCGATCGCGAGGCCATGGCCGGCTTCGTGGCCGGCGGCTATGGCACGCCCGGCAGCGACACGCCGCTGAGCCCCGCCTACCGCTTCTATCAGGACAGCAAACTGAAGAAGCCCGACATGGCCAGAGCCAGGCAATTGCTTGCCGATGCCGGCTATCCCTCCGGCATCGACCTGACGATGGTGGCATCCGACAAGCCGGACACGCGCACGCAGCTTGGCGTTGCGATCCGTGAGATGGCGGCGCCCGCCGGCTTCCGCATCAACGTTCAGACGATGCCGCACGCAACCTATCTCGATCAGGTCTGGAAGAAAGGCAATTTCTACGTCGGCTTCTACAACATGCAGTCGACCGCCGACGCGATCTTCAAGCTGCTCTATACCTCGGATGCGGCCTGGAACGAGACGCGCTGGAACAATGCGCGCTTCGACGAGATCGTCAATGCGGCGCGTAGCGAGACCGACGATGCCAATCGTGCCGCGCTCTATGCGCGGGCCCAGACGATGATGAGCGAGGAGGTGCCGTCGGTCATTCCGGTCTTCTTCGACATCCTGGCGGCGCAGCGCGCGTATGTGGAAGGCTACCAGCTGCATCCGCGTGGGTCGGTGTTCCGGCTCGATCTCGTCTCGCTCGGCGCCGGCGCGCCCAAGCGCAGCTGAGGCAGGATCCGAGCGGTGTCATTCGCTTGGCTGCTACGGCGGCTGCTCCTGATAGTCTACACGGTCGTCATCGTCAGCGTGCTGGTGTTCGCCATCACGCAGGCGCTGCCGGCTGATGCCGCGCAGACGCTGCTTGGCGAGAACGCCTCGCCAGAGGCGCTGGCAGCCGTTCGCAGCCGGCTCGGGCTCGACGATCCGGTCTGGCAGCAATTCGCGCATTGGGTCGCGCACGCGGCCACGGGCAATTTCGGCGTCTCCATGCGCACCGGCCTGTCGGTCGCGCCGGAGATGCTGACGGCGCTGTCGCGCTCTCTGCTGCTGGCAGCTGGCGCGCTCGTCGTCACTCTTCTGATCGCAGTCCCGCTCGGAATCTTCGCGGCGCTCCGCAAGGGCCGGCCGACGGATACGACGACCAGCGTGATCGCCTATCTCGGGGTCTCGCTGCCGGAATTCGTCACCGCAACCGTGCTGGCGCTGCTGCTGACCGACATCCTGCCATGGCTGCCGGCGACCGGCTACGTGTCGCCGCTGGAGGATGCCGGGCTGGCGCTACGCCATCTGATCCTTCCGGTCCTGACGGTCTCGGTGATTCTCGTCGCGCATGTCATGCGCATGATGCGCTCGGAGACGCTGGACGTGCTGCAGTCCGACTACGTTCGCGCGGCGCGGCTGAAGGGCCTGCCTGAGCGGACGGTGCTGGTGCGGCACGTGATGCGCAACGCGCTGCTGCCGGTTATCACCATCGTCGCGCTCGACGTCGGCTATCTCTTGGGCGGCATCATCGTCATCGAGGAGATTTTCGCCATCCCCGGCATCGGCCGCGCATTGATGATCGCCATCACCACCCGCGATCTGCCGTCGATCCAGGCCGGCGCGATGATCATGGCGGTCACCTACGCGATCACCAACACGCTGGCGGATGTCGTCTACGCGCTGCTCGACAAACGGATCAGCTATGACTGAGCTGTTCGGCAGGATGATCCGCAAGCCGCAGGGGGCGATCAGCGTGATGCTGCTCGTTGCCCTCGCCATCGTCTGCATCCTCGGCCCGTGGCTCGCGCCCTATGGGCCGGAGAAGATGGATTTTCTCGGCCGTTTCCGCCCGCCGGGATGGCAGAACTGGCTGGGCGCCGACCAGTTCGGCCGCGACGTGCTGAGCCGCCTGCTGTCCGGCGCGCGCGCCACCGTTCCGATGGCGCTCGCGGCGACGCTCGCCGGCAGCGCGATGGGCGCCGTGATAGGCGTCGCATCGGCCTATCTCGGCGGCAAGGCCGACGAATTCATCATGCGCACCAACGATGCCGTGATGGCCATTCCCGGTCTCCTCATGGCGCTGCTGCTGGTCAGCACGCTCGGCAATGGGGCTGTCAACGCGGTGATCGCGATTGGCTTTGCGTTTGCGCCTGGCATGGCGCGGGTCACGCGCTCCGTAGCCCTTGCGGTGCGCAATCAGGACTACGTCAAGGCCGCCATCGCGCGCGGCGAGGCGGCATCGCAGATCATCTTTCGCGAAATGCTTCCCAACGTGATGGGCCCGATCATCATCGAGGCCACGATCCGGGTGTCGTTTGCGGTGATGCTGTTCGCTACGCTGAGCTTCCTTGGCCTGGGAGCGCAGCCGCCGGCATCCGAATGGGGGCTGATGGTGGCCGATGCGCGGCAATACATGCACCAGGCGCCGTGGATCCTGATCGCGCCCTCGGCGGCGATCGCGCTGTCGGCGATCGCCTTCAATCTCGTCGGCGATGCCCTGCGCGACGCGCTGCATCCGCGGGACGATCGATGAAGCCGGCGCTCGCCATCACCAATTACGGGCTGGACTACGTCACATCGGCGGGCGCCGTCGAGGTGCTGCGCGACGTGTCACTCGAGATCGCGCCGGGCGAGGTGCTCGGCCTCGTGGGCGAATCCGGCTCCGGCAAGAGTTCGCTGGCCTGGGCGCTGATGCGGCATCTGCCGGCCAATGCCCGCGAGATCTCGGGATCGCTGCGCCTCGGCGATATCGACCTGCGGTCTCTGAGCCCGAAGCAACTCACCGAGGTGCGGGGCCGCCGGATCGGCATGGTGTTCCAGGACCCGTCGACCGCGTTGAATCCGACACTGACCATCGGCCATCAGATCACCGAGACGCTGATGCGTCATCGCGGTCTGAACGCGCGGGCCGCCAGGGATCTCGCGATCGAGCTGCTCGGCCATGTCGAGCTGCGTGACCCCGCGGCGGTGCTGCGGCGCTATCCGCACGAGATCTCCGGCGGCGAGAAGCAGCGGGTGATCATCGCGACGGCCTTCGGCTGCCGGCCCGATGTCATCCTGTTCGATGAGCCCACGACAGCGCTCGATGTCATCACCGGTGCCCGTATCATCGAGCTGTTCGCGCGCCTGCGCGCGGAAACGGGCGTCGCTGCGCTCTACATCTCGCACGATCTCGCGATGATGACCCGCGTCGCCGATCGCGTCGCGGTGATCCGGCACGGCCGCGTCGTCGAGCAGGCGGGGGCATCTGATATATTTCGGACGCCGGAGCACGACTATACCAAGGCACTCATCGCCGCGGTGCCGCGTCCGGAGCGGCGGCTCGTGAATGATCAGCCGGGCGCTGCCGTGGTGCTTGAGGCGCGTGGCATCGAGGTGCGTTACGGCCGGGCCAGCCTGTTCCGCGCGTCGCCACCACCGGCAACCAAGGCCGTCGATGTCGACATCCGCGCAGGCGAAATCGTCGGCCTCGTCGGCGAATCCGGCTCGGGGAAATCGTCCATGGCGCGCGCCCTGACCGGGCTCGCCCGCTTCGACGGTACCATCAGTTTCGACGGCCGGATGCTGCGCGGGGCCCGCGACATGAATTCCGCCTATCGTCGCGATGTTCAGATCGTGTTCCAGCACCCGGATTCCTCGCTCAATCCGCGTCACCGCATCGGCGAGATCCTGTCGCGTCCCTTGAGGCTCTACGGCGGTGATGTCGCCTCAGTGCCGCGCCTTCTCGATCAGGTCCGGCTGCCAGCGTCCTATGCGATGCGCTGGCCGCACCAGCTATCCGGCGGCGAGAAGCAGCGCGTCGCGATCGCGCGTGCTTTTGCGGCGCGACCGCGCCTGGTGATCTGCGACGAGATCACGGCGCCTCTCGATGTCTCCGTCCAGGCCCAGATCATCGAGCTGCTGCTGGCTTTGCGCGCCGAGACCGGCGCGGCCTATCTCTTCATCACCCACGATCTCAACCTCATCAGGCAGATCGCGCACCGCATCGTCGTGATGCGCCACGGCCGGCTGGTCGACAGCCGTGCCGTCGATGCCTTCGGCGCAGACGACGTTCACCCTTACACCCGCGAGCTGATGGCGGCCTCGCCAGCGCCCGTTGGCTGACCGCAAGGATTGCCCCCATGGATCGCAACGACCTGCTCGCCCGTATCTCCGTCCCGGAGTCGCTCGCACTGCTGTCGCGCATGGTACAGCATAAGAGCTATTCGAAGACCGAAGGCGAGAGGCAGCTCGCGACGTTCATGGCCGAGCAGATGAGCGAGATCGGCCTGGATGCGGCCGTCGCGCCGTTCGGTGCCGAAGGCCGCGTCAACGCCGTCGGCCGCTGGAACGGCACCGGCGGCGGCAAGAGTCTGCTGTTCAACGGCCATGTCGATACCAATCCGGTGACGGAAGGCTGGACCGTCGACCCCTGGGCAGGGAAGGTGGACGACGACTTCGTCTACGGAATCGGCGTGTCAAACATGAAGGCCGGCGACGCCGCCTATTTCTGTGCGGTCAAGACGCTGATCGAGGCCGGCGTCAAGCTGAGGGGCGACGTCATCCTGACCTATGTGGTCGGCGAGCTGCAGGGTGGGGTCGGCACCTACTCGTTGCTGAAGCAGGGGCTGCGCGCGGACTATTTCATCAATTCTGAGCCAACCGACCTCAAGGCGATGACGATGCATGCCGCGGCATTCATGTTCATCATCGAGCTCGTCGGCAACACGCGGCATCTGTCGAAGCGGGAGGAGGCGGTTGACGCCATCACTGCCGCCTGCGATCTCATTCCGCGTCTCAATGCGATGCGATTCTCCGGCGCGCGTTCGCCGGCACATGAGGCCATCAACCGCGTTCATGTCGGCGTCGTGCACGGCGCGCTCGGTCGCGAGCTGCACGAGTGGCGGACGCCGCAGGTCGCGGATTTCGTCCGCATCAAGGGTTCCGGCCGTTATGCACCAGGGCAGACCGAGCAAGGCGCGCTGGCGGACATGCGGCGCGAGCTCGATGCGCTGGAGGCGCGTTTTCCCGGCCTGAAGGCTCATCTGATGTCGGAGGATCGCGCCGGCGTACCGACCATGCCGCCGTTCGAGGTCGCGCCCGAGAGCGCGATCGTCCGTGCCGTCAACAATGCGTATCGCGTCGTGCGCGGCGCCGCCCAGCCGACGGGCCCGGTGGCGCCCAGCTGCTTCTATGGCACCGATGCTGGCCATCTTTATACCTATGGCGGCATGGAGGGCATCGTCTGCGGGCCGGGCGGCCGCTACAACACGATGCCTGACGAGCGCGTCGACATTCCCGACTATCTCGACATGATCCGCATCTACATGCTGGCGATTCTCGACATCTGCGGCTGATGCCGCGTCAGGCGGCGGCTGTCGCTTGTTCCTGGAACTGTTCGAAGGCCGCGATCGCATCGGCGGCATACATGAGCGACGGTCCGCCGCCCATGTAGATGGCCATGCCGAGCGTTTCCTCGACCTCCTGGCGGGTCGCGCCGAGACGCACAAGCGCGTCGGCATGGAAGCCGATGCAGCCGTCGCAGCGGACGGCAACGCCGATCGCCAGCGCGATCAGCTCCTTGGTCTTCTTGTCGAGGGCGCCGTCGCGACTCGCGGCCTGAGCCAGTGCAGAGAAGCCCTGCATGACCTCAGGGATGTCCTTGCGCAGCGTTCGCAGATTGCCGGAAATGTCCTTGCAGAGCTCGGGGTAGTTCTTGTCCATCATCATCTCCTAGGACATCTTCGTGGTGGGTTTGCCGGGCTCGCGCAGCGCGATGTAGATCGCGGGGATCACGAGCACGGTGAGCAGGGTGGATGAGGCCAGGCCGAACAGCAGCGAGATCGCCAGCCCCTGGAAGATCGGGTCGAGCAGGATCGTCGCCGCACCGATCATCGCCGCGAGCGCCGTCAGCAGGATCGGCTTGAAGCGCACGGCGCCGGCCTCCAGCACGACGTCGCGCAACGTCTTGCCCTCGCCGCCGCTGTGCCGGATGAAGTCGACCAGCAGGATCGAGTTGCGGACGATGATGCCGGCCAGCGCGATGAAGCCGATCATCGACGTCGCCGTGAACGGCGCGCCCAGCAACCAGTGGCCGAGCAGGATGCCGATCAGGGTCAGCGGGATCGGCGTGAGGATCACCAGCGGCAGCCGGAAGCTCTTGAACTGCGCTACGACCAGAACGTAGATGCCGAGGATGGCCGCGCCGAACGCCGCGCCCATGTCGCGGAAGGTCACGTAGGTGATCTCCCATTCGCCATCCCACAGCAGCGTCGGGCGGGACTCGTCCTTGGGCTGGCCGTGGAAGCCGATCAGTGGCTTCGGCAGCTTGCCCCAGTCATGGGCGTCGATCCGGTCGGCGACCGCGAGCATGCCGTAGAGCGGGGCCTCGAAGCGGCCGGCGAGTTCGGCCATCACCATGTCGGCAAAGCGTCCGTCTCGGCGGAAGATCGTCGGCGACCCCTCTTCCATGGTGGCCTTCACGACCTGGCCGAGTTCGACGACGGTCTTGCTGCCAGGCACCGTGTTGGCGGGCACCGGCGTCGATGCCAGGGCCTGGCTCCAGCTCTTGTCGTGCTTCGGCAGACGCACGGCGATCTCGATCGGATTGCGGTCTTCGCCGCGATGCGAGTAGCCGACCGAGACGCCGCCGAACAGCGTCTGGATCGTGTCGTAGACGTCGCGCTGCTCGACACCGAAGAATTCGAGACTGTCCTGGTCGATCGACAGTCGCAGCCGCGGCCGGCGCTGACCGATGGAATCGTCGATGTCGACGATGAAGGGAACGTCGGCGAAGACCTTCTTGAGTTCGGTGGTGACGGCGCGCCGAGTCGCCGCGTCCGGACCGTAGATCTCCGCCAGCAGGGTGGCGAGCACCGGAGGCCCGGGCGGCACTTCGACCACCTTGATGCTGGTGCCGGCCGGCACAGGGATGCTCTTCAGCCGCTGGCGCAGCTCGAGCGCGATGTCGTGGCTCGCGCGCTTGCGGTCGCCGCGCGCGGCGAGATTGACCTGGAGCTCGCCGAGCTCGGGCCGCTCCCGCAGATAGTAGTGCCTCACGAGACCGTTGAAGTTGAACGGCGCCGCCGTGCCGGCATAGCTCTGCACGGTCGTGATCTCCGGCAGTCCATGCGCGATATCGGCGGCTGCGAACAGCGTGCGCTCGGTATCCTCCAGGCTCGCGCCTTCGGGCAGATCGACCATCACGGCGATCTCCGACTTGTTGTCGAACGGCAGCAGCTTGACGGTGACGGACTTGGTGGCGAACAGCGTCATCGACAGCAAGGTGGCGATACCGACGCCGAGCAGGAAGATCCAGGCGGAGCGCTTGCTGGCGACGATCGGGCGCGCGACGCTTCGGTAGATGCGTCCGAGACGGCCTTCGCCATGCGCGTCATGAGAGCCTGCCGAGGCGCTGGTCGACCTCGGCGCCAGCCGCAGCATCAGCCACGGCGCCACCACCATGGCGACGAAGAACGAGAACAGCATCGCCGCCGAGGCGTTGGCCGGGATCGGCGCCATGTAGGGGCCCATCAGTCCCGACACGAACAGCATCGGCAGCAGGGCGGCGACCACGGTCAAGGTCGCGACAACGGTGGGGTTGCCGACTTCGGCGACCGCCTCGATGGTGGCCTGCAGGCGCGGCCGGCCGTCATGCATGCCCCAATGGCGCGCGATATTCTCGACCACGACGATGGCGTCATCGACCAGGATGCCGATCGAGAAGATCAGGGCAAACAGGCTGACACGGTTGATCGTGTAGCCCATCAGATTGGCGGCGAACATCGTCAGCAGGATCGTGGTCGGAATCACCACGAAGGTCACGAGGGCCTCGCGCCAGCCGATGGCGACCGCAATCAGCACGACGATCGAGATCGTGGCGAGGCCGAGATGGAACAGTAGCTCGTTGGCCTTCTCGTTGGCGGTCTCGCCGTAGTCGCGCGTCACCGTGACTGCGACGTCGCTCGGAATGAGACTGGCCTTCAGCCCTTCGAGGCGCTGCGCGATGTCGTGAGACACCACCACGGCATTGGCGCCGGCGCGCTTGGCGAGCGCAAGACTCACCGCCGGCACCCGGTGCCAGTCGCCCTTGTCGTTGCGGGCATCGTCCCAGACGCGATGCTCCGCGAGATTGGGGCCGATGACGACGGTGGCGACGTCGCGCACATAGACGGGACGACCGTCGCGCGTCGAGATCAGCAGCAGGCCGATGTCCGGGATACCCGTGAGCGTCTGGCCCGCGGCGACATTGCGCACGATGCCGCCGTCGCGAACGTCTCCGGCCATGAACGATCGGTTCGCGTCCTTTACCTTGGCGACGAGCTGCTGCAGGGTCACGCCGAACAGCGACAGTTTTTCCGGATCGGGCTCGACCCGGATCTGCTGGGCACCGCCGCCGGAGATATAGGTCAGGCCGATATTGTCGACCTTGGTCAGCTCCGCCCGCAGCTTGTCGGCGAGCTCGTAGAGGTCCTTGTCGGACCAGCGCCCGGCGGCTTCAGGCTTCGGCGACAGTGTCAGCACAGTGACGGCGACGTCGTTGATGCCGCGGCCGACGATCAGCGGCTCGGGAATGCCGACGGGGATGCGGTCGAGGTTGGCGCGTAGCTTCTCGTGGACGCGCAGGATTGCGTCCTCGAACTTGGTCCCCACCAGGAACCGCGCGGTGACCATGACACGGTCGTCCTCGGTCTGGCTGTAGACGTGCTCGACGCCATCGATCGCTTTGACAATGGTCTCCAGCGGCTTCGTCACGAGCTCGACGCCGTCGGGCGCACGCAGGCCGTCGGCGTTGACCCGGATGTCGACCATCGGCACGCTGATCTGCGGCTCTTCCTCGCGCGGGATCACGACGACGGCGATGAGGCCGACCACGAGCGCCGCGAGCAGAAACAGCGGCGTCAGCGGCGAGGCGATGGTCGCCTGGGTAAGCTTGCCTGAGAGTCCGAGTTTCACGGCTGCACCAACTGGTCGCCAGCGCGCAGGCCGGACAGGATTTCAAGTCCATCGGGGAGATCGGCGCTCGGCAGAGCGCGGCCGCGCTGCACCGGAACGCTCACCTTCTGCGTCCCTTGCTGCAACTGGACATAATCGATGCCGAACCGTGTTGTGACGTAGCGCTGCGGGATCACGTAGGCATCGCGTTGGCCGCCGGAGATCCAGACCCGGAGCCGGTCGCCGACGAAATACTGGCCGAGACCGGAGACGATCGCGTCGGCCACGACACGGCCTTCCTCGATCTGCGGATAGACCAGGTCGATCACACCCCATTTGTCGGCGCTGTCACCGAACTCGGCGCCGTCGACCCGGACCTTGTCGCCGGCCTTGAGAAAGAGAGCGTGGCGCTCGGGCACGCGCAGTCGCAGCTTGAAGTTCTGCTGCGCCACCGTGACCACGGGATCGCCGGGCAGAACCACAGATCCGACGGCAACCGGCTTCTTCAACACGCGGCCGTCGTCGGGCGCCAGCACTTGGCCTTCGCTCATCTGCTGGTTTACCACGGCACGCTCGGCGGTCTTGGCCCGCAGCCCGTTCTCGGCGACGTTGAGCGCCGTGCGCGTCTCGTCGAGCTTGATGCGGGGCAGGGTGCCGCGCTCGACGAGGCCCTCGGTGCGCGTGAAGTCGATCTGCGCCTGGTTGGCTTGCGCCTGCAGCGCTTCGATCTGGGCGTCGAGCGATTTGATCTGCAGGGCCAGCTTTTCATCGCCGATCAAGGCGATGGGCTGGCCGCGCTTGACCGGGTCGCCTTCGCGCACCGAAAGCTGCACGATGGTGCCGCCGATGCGGCCGCGGGCAGGGACCACGCTGATGCTCTCCACCGTCGCGAACACCGCCTTCTCGTCGGCGACCTGCCGTGGCGCCACCGTCAGCGTCTCCGCAAGGGCCGGCGCCGCCTGCCACGCCATCGCGGCGACCAAGCTCAGGACCGATAATCTGCGCATCAGCCTATTCCTGTCTCTTCTATTGACCTAAATCGGGTAAAGCGAAACATCCGTGGGCGGTACAGACATCCCACCGGGATACGGGTTCCCACTTGATGCTAGTCAAGTCGGCGGGATCGCGCCGTCATAGTCTCGGCGCAGGTTTCGGCGGCCGCGTTGCGCAATAGACCTGATAGAGGGTCTTCAGGACCTCGCGAGCCGGCTCGCTGGTGATCGAATAGTAGATCGTCTGCCCCTCGCGCCGCGCGGTGACCAGGCCGTCCTTGCGCAGCAGTGCGAGGTGCTGCGAGACGGTCGAGTCACGCAGGCCGAGGAATGCAGCAAGCTCGCCGACAGACCGTTCGTTGTCGACCAGCTGGCAGATGATCAGGAGCCGGTGCCGGTTCGACAGCGCCTTCAAGAGGTCACTTGCCTGGTCGGCCGCCGCTTCCATGATGTCAGCATTAAATTTCATAGTTGCGTATATACAGATATTCGAATATATAGTCAAGGCCAGCTCGTAAGGTCGCGGCTGGGCGAAACAATAACGAAGCAAGGCGATGGAGGACCCAATGGCGGATGTTGTCGTGATCGGAGCGGGGCTGAGCGGCTCCCTGATGGCTTATGAATTGTTGCCCCAGCTGAGGAAGGAGGATCGCGTGACCGTCATCTCGCAGGGGTCCTCCTATCATTTCGTGCCGTCCAACCCGTGGGTCGCCGTCGGTTGGCGCAAGCGCGACGAGATCGAGATCGATCTGGTCGACGTCATGCAGCGCAAGGGCATCCGGCTGTTGACGCAGGGCGCCAAGAGGGTGCACGCCGCCGAGAACCAGGTCGAGCTCACGGACGGCGCCATGGTGGCTTACGACTATCTCGTCGTCGCGACCGGTCCCGAACTCGCCTTCGATGAGATTCCAGGGCTCGGACCGGATGGACATACGCAGTCCGTGTGCCATGTCGACCACGCCGCCCATGCCAAGGCGGCATTCGACAGGCTGGCCGAGAAGCCTGGCCCGGTGATCGTCGGCGCGGTGCAGGGCGCGTCCTGCTTCGGACCGGCCTACGAATTCCTGTTCATCCTGGAGACCGAGCTGCGCCGCCGCAAGCTGCGCGACCAGGTGCCGATGACCTTCGTGACATCCGAACCCTATATCGGTCATCTCGGCCTCGACGGTGTCGGTGACACCAAAGGTTTGCTGGAGAGCGAGATGCGCGAGAAGCACATCAAGTGGATCACCAGCGCGCGCGTCACCAAGGTCGAGGACGGCCGCATGTTCGTGGAGGAGATCGCCGACGACGGCTCCGTCCGCAAGACGCATGAGCTGCCGTTTGCCTATTCGATGATGCTGCCGGCATTCCGCGGCGTCGGAGCCGTCAGAGGCATCGACAAGCTGACCAATCCGCGCGGCTTCGTCGTCGTCGACAAGCATCAACGCAATCCGACCTTCCCCAACGTGTTTGCCATCGGCGTCTGCGTTGCGATCCCGCCGATCGGGCCGACGCCGGTGCCGGTCGGGGTGCCCAAGACGGGTTTCATGATCGAATCGATGGTGACGGCGACGGCCTTGAACATCGGAGCGCTGCTGCGCGGCCAGGAGCCAAAAGCCGAGCCGACCTGGAACGCGATCTGTCTTGCCGATTTCGGCGATTCCGGCGTGGCCTTCCTGGCTCAGCCGCAGATCCCGCCGCGCAACGTCAACTGGTCGTCGAAGGGGGAGTGGGTGCACTACGCCAAGGTCGCCTTCGAGAAGTACTTCCTGCGCAAGATGAGGCGCGGGACGCCCGAGCCGTTCTACGAGAAGTTCCTGCTCGACCGGCTCAACATCGCCAAGATCAAGGAAGTCAGGACCGGGACATGAGCAACGGCTTGCAGATCGTGTGCGGCCATTGCGGGCAGATCAACCGTCTGCCCGCGGACCGGGCGCCGGCGCAGGGGAAATGCGGCAAGTGTCATACGCCGCTGTTCAGCGGCCATCCGATCGAGGTCGACCAGCCCGCGTTCGAGCGTCATGTCGCGCATAGCAGTTTGCCGCTGCTCGTCGACGTCTGGGCGCCGTGGTGCGGCCCATGCCGTGCGATGGCGCCAATGTTCGCACGTGCGGCCCAGGAGCTGGAGCCGCGTGTGCAACTCCTTAAGCTGAACTCGGACGAGGCGCCGGAAGTTTCGGCACGGCTCGGCATCTCCGGAATTCCGACCATGCTGCTGCTGCAGCAGGGTCGGGAGCTGGCGCGGATTTCGGGTGCGATGGACTCGCAACGAATCGTCGCCTGGACACTGTCCGGCCTGCGGCAATAGCCGTATGGCCGGACCGGCACTTGCTTGATTACGCTCAAATGCAACCATGAGGGAGTATGTCATGAACGTCGACAAAGCAGTTCTCACCTTCGCAGGGATCGTCGTCCTGCTCAGTCTGGCCCTGGGCTGGTACGTCAGTCCCTATTGGTTCTTGCTGGCGGCCTTTGCTGGCGTGAACATGATCCAGGCCTCGTTCACGGGCTTCTGTCCGGCAGCGATCGTCTTCAAGAAGCTGGGGCTCAAGAGCGGCAACGCGTTCTCCTGAATCGGTCGGAAGGACGGCAAGATGAAGCGAGGATATCATGGCTGACTCGGACGAAACCTACATCGTCGGGCCGCTCTACAAGGCGCGCGAAAAGGTCTATCCGGCGGCCGTGCACGGCCGCTTCCGGCGCATCAAGTGGACGATCCTGTGCATCACGCTCGGCATCTACTACCTGCTGCCCTTCGTCCGCTGGGATCGCGGTCCCGGCATGCCGAACCAGGCGGTGCTGGTCGACTTCCCGCATCGCCGGTTCTACTTCTTCTTCATCGAGTTGTGGCCGCAGGAGGTCTACTACTTCACGGGGCTGTTGATCATCGCGGCGGTCGCCCTGTTCCTGATGAATGCAGTGGCCGGCCGGCTGTGGTGCGGCTACCTCTGTCCGCAGACGGTATGGACCGACCTGTTCTACGCCGTCGAACGCTGGGTGGAGGGCGATCGCCGTGAGCGCATCCTCAGCGACAAGCGCGGCTGGACCTTCACCCATATTCGCCAGGCCGCGCTCAAGCACTTCCTCTGGATCATGATCGGCTGGTGGACCGGCGGCGCCTGGGTGCTGTATTTCGACGATGCGCCTACGCTGGTGAAGGATCTGGCCACCTTCCAGGCGCCGCTCATCGCCTATCTCTGGATCGGCATCCTGACGGCGACGACCTACGTGTTCGCCGGCCACGCCCGCGAGCAGGTCTGCATCTACATGTGCCCGTGGCCGCGCATCCAGGCCGCGCTGACCGACGAATGGGCGCTCAACGTCACCTACAAGGGCGACCGCGGCGAGCCGCGCATGTCGGTCAAGAAGGCGGAAGCCGCACGGCTGCAGGGCGCTCCCGCCGGCGACTGCATCGACTGCCACCAATGCGTCAACGTCTGCCCGACCGGCGTCGACATCCGCCACGGCATCCAGCTCGGCTGCATCCAGTGCAGCCTTTGCATCGACGCCTGCGACAGCGTGATGACCCAGATCGGCCGTCCGACCGGCCTGATTGGTTACGACACCGACATCAACGTGCAGCGCCGCAAGGAAGGCAAGCCCGAGATCTACCGGATCATCCGGCCGCGCACGGTCATCTATGCGAGCTTCATCGCGATCGTCGGCGGGATCATGCTGTACTCGCTGGCGACGCGCGGCACGATGGGCATCAACGTGCTGCATGAACGTAACCCGCTGTTCGTGCAGTTGTCGGATGGCGGCGTCCGTAACGACTACACAGTCCGTCTGCTCAACAAGCGCGGCGCGCGCGACTTCGTGCTGGACGTCGTGGGGCTTCCGAACGCCAAGGTGACGGTGGCCGGCGAGACGCGCGAGCAGGACGGTCGCATGGTGATCGATGTCGGCCAGGACCAGACCCGCGAGATCCGCATGTCGATCGAGGCCAAGGGAGCCGACCTTCCCTCCGCGCCGGTGGACATCGAGATCAAGATCACGGATCCGGCGACTGGTACTTCGGTCAGCAAGCGAGATCACTTCGTTCCAGCGACACGATAGAGCAGTGTCGTTCTATCGCCGATCATGAGGCGTCCGCGGCATTCCGTGGGCTTATCGGGACTGATCGAGGGAGGAGCAGTCGCTCCTCCCTCGATTGCTGAGTCCGGTTGTTCCAAATCAATGCCGGCTCGAAGTCGCAAGCAGAGCATTCTCGCGTCAAGGGATCGAAAGCTTTCCTACTGGCGGAGAAAGACAGATGTTCAAGGTCGCAATTCTCATCTGGGTGATGCTGGGCACCGTGCTTGCAGGCAGTGCGGTTACGGCATTGTTGACGGTGCAGGGGCTGGTTGCGAGCCCGATGAAGGACCTGCCGTTGGCGGCGTTGGTCGGATTCGTCGTCGCCATGCCGCTATCCTATCTCGTCGCCGCGAAGATCAGCCGCAATGGTGGGCGTAGCCGAACGGCGTGAGGGCCGCAGCCGGCAGGCATGTGCAGTATCCTCGGAGAGCCTGCTCAAGATCGCCGCCGACGACGGGCCGGATCATCGTGCTGTTCCGGCCTGATCGTCGTGCACGAGCCGCGGGAGCGCCAGTCTGGCGCCGTCCATGAAGAGGTCGATCGCATCACGGACGGTTTGCTCGAGATCGGATGGAACGGGTGTCTCGTAGATGAACTTTCGGATCGCGAGATAGAAGATGCGTCCGTGCAGTCCCCAGAACATCTCCGTCTCGCGGCTGCCGAGAGGGCAGGTGGCGGCGTCTGGGAGCTGCAATTCATGCCGCAGCTCGATCGCGGCAGGCTCGATGATCTCGCGTCGGACGAGGTCGAGATAGCGACCGGTGATGCCGAACGACTTCATGCCCGAGAACACGAAGATCCGCACCCAATTATATTCGAACACGCGCGCCACATAGTCGAGATAGAATCCGGTTAGCCGTGCCTTCAGCGGATGGCTGCGATCGCGGATCAGCGGGCCCCAATCCTGCGACCAGCGGCTCAGATAGACCTCCTGATAGACGCGCTCGATGAGGGCTTCCTTGCTGGGGAAGTGCCGGTAGATCACCGAATGCGCGATACCCATGCGCTTCGCGAGTTCCCGCGTCTGGCCTTCGAAGCCGCGCTCGGCGAAAAAGCGGATGGCTTCATCCACGATCACGCGCTCGCGGTCGGCGGCGCGCATGTTGCGGCGCCTCGCGCGAGGGCGGCCGTCGGTTCTTCGCGGGCCTCCACCAACGCGGCCGTTTGTCTCAGCGTTCGCTGTCTTCGAGGTCTTAGCCATGGTCTCATCGATTGCGGCGACAGCCTGCTTGATACCCGAAAGCAGATTTGTGACCAATCGTTCGTTTCTGGTTGACCGCGCTGCCGCCGCGTGCAACTCTTTTAAGACCAGATGGTCACAAATCTGGGACTCCGGGCTGGCGAGCCCTGGCGGCGAGGAACGGATGAAAGCGAGGGCTTTCAGCTATTTTCGTGCACACACGATCGGCGAGGCGCTCGAAGCTCATGCGGGCGCCGGCGACGATGCACGCTTCATTGCCGGTGGCCAGAGTCTGGTTCCGGCGCTGGCGTTGCGTCTTCAGGCGCCGCGTATTCTGATCGATATCAATCACATTGCAGAGCTGCGCGGCGTCACGCGGGACGGCGAGTGGTTGCGGATCGGCGCCTTGACCCGGCACTGCGAGATGCTGACCGATCCGCTGATCGCCGAGTTTGCGCCGCTGTTGCGCGCCGCAGCGCCGTTCGTTGCGCACCCTGCCATCCGCAATCGCGGGACCTTGGGCGGCAGTGTCGCGCTGGCGGACCCGGCCTCCGAATTTCCGGCGATGGTGCTCGCGCTCGACGCCGAGATCGAGATTGCCGGCTCGTCCGGCCGGCGCCGCGTCAAAGCCGATGACTTCTTCACCGACCTTTTTGAGACGGCGATCGCGTCAGGCGAGCTCCTCGTCGCAGTTCATGTTCCTCTCTTCAAAGCCGGCCAGCGCATTGCGTTCGATGAGCTGGCCCGCCGGCGCGGCGACTATGCATTGGTCGGTTGCGGCCTGCTCGCGACCTGTCAGAGCGATCTGATCGAGCGCATCCGCATTGCGTTCTTCTCGGTCGGCAATGTCCCGACCCGTGCGAGACATGCGGAGGAAGCGCTGACGGGCGGCCGGATCGATGCCGGACGGATTGCGGCTGCCCAGGCTGCGCTTGATGACGATCTCGCGCCTGCTGACAGCGACGATGTTCCGGCGGCGATGCGCCTGCATCTCGCACGCGTTCTGCTCGGCCGGCTGCTGGGACGGATCGGAGATGCCGCATGAGCGCGCCGGTCGACATCGAGGCCGACGAGCAGGTCCGCATTCGCCTCATCGTCAACGGCCGCAAGGTGGCTTGTGACGTCGCGCCTCGCGACACGCTGGTGGATTGCCTTCGCCAGCAGCTCGAATTGACCGGCACGCATGCCGGTTGCGAAATGGGCGCCTGCGGCGCCTGTCTGGTTCAGCTCGACGGCGCTGCTGTGCATGGCTGCCTGATGTTTGCCGTGCAGGCCGATGGCGCGCGGATCGATACGATCGAGGGGCTCTCGGAGAGCGGCGTGATCGCCGACCTGCAGGCTGAGTTTCATCGGCGCAATGCGCTGCAATGCGGGTTCTGCACGCCGGGCATGCTGATCACCGCTCATGAGCTGCTGACCCGTGCTGCACGGCCGAGTCGCGAGACCATCCGCGACGCGCTCTCGGGCAATTTCTGCCGCTGCACCGGATATGAAGCGATCGTTGACGCCATCGCCGCGGTGGCTGCGGCGCGGTCGGCAACGGCATCGCAGGACGCGGAGGGCTCGTCGCGATGAGCGCGCCGCTGACCTCGCTGGACCGTCCGAATTCCTATATCGGCCGCTCCGTGCCGCGACCGAATGCGAAGCGGCTGCTCGCCGGACGCGGGCGCTACGTGACCGACATTCGCCTGCCTCGCATGCTGTACGCAGCCTTCCTGCGCAGCCCGTATGCTCATGCACGGATCATCCGCATCGAGGTCGATGCAGCGCGGGCGCTTTCGGGCGTGCATCTGGTCGCGACCGGCGCTGATCTTGCGAAGATCTGCACGCCTTGGACCGGGACGCTCGATCATTTCAAGGGCATGACGTCCGAGCCGCAGCTGCCGTTGCCGGCGGATCGCGTCGTCTGGGCCGGGCAGGCCGTGATTGCCGTGGTCGCCGAGAGCAGGGCGATCGCCGAGGATGCGCTGGAGCTGATCTCGGTCGACTACGAGGAGCTGCCGGCGGTGGTCGATCTCGACGCCGCGCGCCGGCCGGGGATGCCGCTGGTCAATCCGGTTGCGGCGTCCAACATCTGTTTCCGCACGCAGCTCGACAGCGGCGGCGTCGATGAGGCCTTCGCGTCGGCCGCGCATGTGATCGAGGAAGAATTCAGCTTCGGCCGTCATACCCCGGTCACGCTGGAGCCGCGGGCCATCGTCGCGGATTATGATCCCGAGAGCGGCGCGCTGACGGTGCACCACGCCACGCAGACGCCCTACCAGTTCCAGGATCTGTACGCTCGCCACTACGGCATCCCGGAAGCCGGCGTGCGCGTGATCGCGCCCGATATCGGCGGCTCGTTCGGCATGAAGCTGCATGTCTACCACGAGGACATGGCGGTTGTCGGGCTGTCGATCCTGCTTGGGCGCCCGGTCAAATACGTCGCCGACCGCATCGAGTCCTTCGTGTCGGATATTCATGCCCGCGATCACCATGTCCGCGCGCGCATGGCCGTCGACGCCGAGGGCAAGATCCTTGCCATGGACGTCCACGATGCCACGGCGATCGGCGCGTTCTCGACCTATCCGCGCACCAGCGTCGTCGAAGGCAATCAGGTCATCCGCCTGATCGGTGCGCCGTATGACTTCAAGTCCTATCGTGCCGCGCTCGAGGTCGTGTTCCAGAACAAGGTGCAGACCAGCCAGTACCGCGCGGTCGGACATCCCATCGCCTGCGCGGTTACCGAGCGCATGGTGGATCTCGCCGCAAGCCGCGTCGGGATCGACCCGTTTTCCATGCGCGCCAGGAATGTGATCGCCGACAATGCCTATCCGACGGCCTCGCCGAGCGGCTACAGGTTCGAGGCGCTGTCGCACGAGGTCTGCCTGCGGCGGCTGCGCGAGATCATGGACTACGACGCGCTGCGCGCCGAGCAGACCGAGCTGCATCGGCGCGGCATCTATCGCGGCATCGGCATTGCGACCTTCGTCGAGATCACCAACCCGAGCCCTGCGTTCTACGGCGTCGGCGGCGCGCGCATCTCCTCGCAGGATGGCGCGACCGTCAGCCTGACGCCGTCGGGCGAGGTGCGCTGCGCGATCTCCGTGACCGAGCAGGGACAGGGCACCGAGGCGATCATCAGCCAGATCGTCGCCGACCAGCTCGGCCTCGCCCAGGAGCACGTCAAGATCATCACCGGCGATACCGAGGTCACGCCGCATGGTGGTGCGACCTGGGCCTGCCGCGGCGCGGGCATCGGTGGCGAGACGGCACTGCAGGCCGCGCGAAAGCTCAAGGCGAACATTCTGGAGATTGCCGCGCTGGTGCTGCAGGAGCAGCCCGCCGCGCTCGACGTCGTCGACGGCCAGATCGTCAGTGTCGCGACGGGGCAGACGCGTCTGCCGGTCGCCGAGATCGCGCGCATCGCCTATTTCCGGTCCGACACCTTGCCACCGGGCACTCAGGCGCAACTGACGGTCAGCCATCATTTCGCGCCGCAGGGCTATCCCTTTGCTTTCACCAACGGCATTCAGGGCAGCTACCTTGAAGTCGATGTCGAAACCGGCTTCATCAGGCTGCTGAAGCACTATGTCGTCGAGGATTGCGGCCGGATCATCAACCCGATGCTGGTCGACGAGCAGTTGCGCGGTGGTGTCGTGCAGGGTCTTGGCGCTGCGCTGTTCGAGGAGTGCCGTTACGGTGAGACCGGCCAGTTGCTCAACGGGTCGATGGCCGACTATCTGGTGCCGATGGCGTTGGAGATGCCAGACATTACCATCGATCACGTCGAGACGCCGACGGCGGACACCATTCTCGGCGCAAAGGGCTGCGGCGAGGCCGGCACCGCGGCCGCGTCGGCCTGTGTGCTGAATGCGGTCAATGATGCGCTGATGCCCTTCGGCGCCTCCATCAACACCATTCCCATCACGCCTGCGCGCGTGCTCAAGGCGCTCAACCGGTTCTAAGAAATACGAATGAGGGAGGAGATCATGCCAAACTACGAGACGAGGCTGCGACGCACAGGAATATCCCGCCGTACGGCGCTGATGGGGATGTCGGCAGGTGTCGCCACGCTCGCGATGCCGCGCCTGGGACGCGCCGCCGATGACACCATCCGCATCGGCTTTCCGACGCCGCTGACCGGCCCGTTCGCGGCCGAGGCCCGCGACCAGGTCAAATGCGCCGAGCTTGCGGTCAAGCTGGTCAACGACAAGGGCGGGATCGCCGGCCGCAAGGTCGAGCTCCTGGTGCGTGACGACAAGCTCAATGCCGGCGAAGCGGCGACGCGGACGCTCGAGCTGATCGAGAAGGACAAGGTCCACGCCATCGTCGGGGCGCTCTCCAGCGCTGTCCAGCTCGCCGTCAACGAGGTGACGCGGGCGCGCGGCGTGATCTACGTCTCGATCAGCCAGTCCGACACCATCAACGAAGCCAAGGATTTCAGCAAATACACCTTCCACGAGGCGCTGAACCCGCACATGACCACAGCGGCCGTGGCCCGCCAGACCATCAAGAAGGGCATGAAGGTCGCCCATCTCGTGGCCGACTATGCCTATGGCCATGAGATGCTGCGCGGCTTCAAGCGGGCGCAGACCGCGATTGGTGCCGAGAGCGTCGGCGAGATCCTGCATCCGTTCGGTGCGGCCGACTATTCGACCTTCATGCCGCGGCTGATGTCGCTGCGGCCGGACGTGCTGTGCATCAGCAATTTCGGTCGCGACCAGGCCAACGCGATCAAGCAGGCGGTCGATTTCGGCATCAAGCAGCAGATGAAGATCGTGGTGCCGGTGATCCTGCACAATCAGCGCCTCGCCGTCGGTCCCGACGTGTTCGAGGGCGTCGTCGGCGGCGCCAACTATTATTGGGGTCTCGAGACACAGAACAAGACCGCGGCCGAGTTCAACAGGGCGTTCCGGGCCGCCAATGGCGGTGCCATCCCGACCGACTACGGCGCCTACGGCTACTCCGGCGTCGGCTCGTTGTTGCAGGCGATGCAGGCCGCCGGCGGCACCGAGACCGATAAGGTCGTCGCGGCGCTGGAGGGACTGCAATACGATCTGACCAAGGGCCCGCAGCATTACCGCAAATGCGACCACCAGTCGGTGCAGTCGGTGCTGGTGCTGGAATCCAAGAAGAAGTCGGCGATGGCGAACGAGAACGACCTGTTCGCGATCGTGGCCAGCGATCCAGGGGCGGACGAGATGCTGCGAAGCTGCAGCGAACTCGGCCACCCGACCTGATCCTGATCGCATGGACCTCTCGCTGATCATCATGCAGCTGTTTTCCGGCATCGCCCTTGGGGCGGTGCTGGTGATCACTGCGCTCGGCCTCACCATCGTGTTCGGCATGCTCGGCGTGGTCAATTTCGCCCATGGGGCGCTGTTCATGATCGGGGCCTATGCCGGTCTGTATCTGGCGTCGCTGACCGGCAGCTTCTGGTGGGGCTTGTTGCTCGCGCCAATTCTGGTCGGCGCGTTCGGCATGGTGATCGAATTCGTCCTGGTCCGACGTCTGTATGGCCGCTCGATCGATGATCCATTGCTGCTCACCTTCGGCCTCAGCTACATCCTGGTCGAGGGCGTGCGCATCGTGTTCGGCAGCGACGGCATTCCGTTTCCAACGCCGTCCCAATTGATCGGCGTCGTCGATCTCGGCGTCGGCTTCTTTCCCAAATATCGTCTGTTCGTGATCGCGCTGGTCGCCGTCGTGCTGTTGGCGCTCTGGCTGATCCTGGAGAAGACCCGGGTCGGCCTGATCGTCCGTGCCGGCGCCCGTGATCCCCTGATCATGCGGGTGCTCGGGGTCGACATCAGCAAGGTGTGGCTCGCGATCTTCGGCCTCGGCGTCGGCCTTGCCGCGCTCGGCGGGGTGCTGGCGGGACCCATGCGCAGCGTCAATCCCGAGATGGGAACGCTGGTGCTGGCGGAAGCCTTCGTCGTCACCGTGATCGGCGGCCTCGGCTCGATCGTCGGTGCCGTGGTCGCGGGACTGATGGTGGGGATCTGCATCAGCATGGTCGCGCTGTTCGCGCCCGAGATGGCGACGATCGTGATGTTCGCGCTCATGGCCGCGGTCCTGCTGATCCGGCCGCAGGGCCTGTTCGGCCTCAGGGGGAGAGCGTGATGACGGTGCAGTCGACCGACGAAGCACCGCCGCTCCATCAGGCGCAGCGCCTCTTCGCTTTCCTCGCGGATCATCGCGTGCTGGTCTCGCTGGTCGCGCTGGCGCTGCTGCCCTGGCTGCTGCCGTCGAAGGCGCTCGCCGTGAACGTCCTGATCTACGGTGTCGTGGTGATGGGCTACAATCTCCTGTTCGGCTACACCGGTCTGCTGTCGTTCGGTCACGCCGCATTCTTCGGCACCGGCGCGTATCTGACCGGCATCGCCATCGGTCGCTGGGGCCTGCCGTGGTTTGCCGCGGTGCCGGTGGCGATCGCGGCGAGCACGGCGCTTGCCGCATTGATCGGAACCATCTCGACGCGAACCCGCGGCATCTATTTCTCCATGGTCACGCTCGCGCTGGCGCAACTTGTCTACTACGTGGCGTTGCAGGCCTCCTCCTTCACGGGCGGCGAGAACGGACTGCGCGGCTTCACGGTCGACCACATCGGTCTGTTCGGTGCACAGATCAACTTCCTCGATCCCGTGAACAAATATTACGTGCTGATGGTGCTCGCGGCGATCGCGATCTGGGTTCAGTCGCGCATCCTCAACTCGCCATTCGGCGCGGTCATCGAGGCGATCAGGGAGAATGAGCAGCGCGCGCGGGCGTGCGGCTACGACGTCGAGCGCTGCAAGCTGATCGTGTTCATGCTGTCGGGCGCCATCTCCGCCGTCGGCGGCTGCATGTCGGCCCTGCATTTGTCCATCGTTCCGCTCGACATCCTGCACTACCAGACCTCCGGCATGATCGTGATGATGGTGCTGCTTGGTGGCGCACGCAGCTTCTTCGGGCCGTTCGTCGGGGCCGCGGTCTTCCTGATCCTGGAGGACGTCGTGTCATTGTGGACGCCGCACTGGCAGATCGTGGTCGGCGCCATCTTTGTCGTGTTCGTGCTGTTCCTGCCCAAGGGCATCTGGGGCACGTTCCTGGACGCGCTGCCGATCGCGAGGGAGCGGCGATGAGCACCGAGCTGTTGCGCGCGGACGGGATCGGCCGTCGCTTCGGCGGCTTCGTCGCGCTCGAAGGCATCTCCGTCGCGTTCGCGGCCGGCGAGCTGACCTCGATCATCGGCCCGAACGGGGCCGGCAAGAGCACCTTCTTCAACATCCTCTCGGGCACGCTGTCGCCGAGCAGCGGCACCTTGCGCTTCAAGGGCCGCGAGCTGAACGGCCTGCCACAGCATCGCTTCGTACATCAGGGCATCTCGCGATCGTACCAGATCACCAACATCTTTCCCGACCTGTCGGTCCACGAGAATGTCCGGGTCGCCGCCCAGGCGATGCGGGTGAGCTACGATATCTGGCGCAAGCGCGCGGATCTTGCCGAGCTCGGCGAACGCGCCGATGCGGCGCTCTCCGCCGTCGGCCTGATCGGCAGGCGCGGCGAGCTTGCGAAGTATCTGGCCCACGGCCAGCAGCGCGCGCTGGAAATCGCGATCGCGCTGGTGTCCGAGCCGGAGCTGCTGCTGCTGGACGAGCCGACCGCGGGCATGGGGCCGGAAGAGACCAAGGAGATGGTCGCGCTGCTGGAGCGGCTGGCGGAGAAGCGCACGGTGCTGCTGGTCGAGCACAAGATGAAGATGGTGCTGGGCCTGAGCCAGCGGGTGCTGGTGCTGCATCACGGCCGGCTGCTTGCCGATGGCAAGCCTGAGGACATCCGATCCAACCCCGACGTGCGCCGGGTCTATCTGGGACAGAGTGAAGGCTATGGCTGAGACCGCGTTGCTCGAGCTCGACGGCGTTCAGGCCTGGTATGGCGCCAGCCACGTCCTGCACGGCATCTCGCTGCGCGTGAACGAGGGCGAGGTGGTCGCGCTGGTCGGCCGCAACGGCGCCGGCAAGACCACGACGTTGCGCACCGTCATGGGGCTGATGCCCCGGGCCGCGGGGCGCGTGCGCTTTGCCGGCCATGATCTGCTGCCGCTTGCGGCCCACAAGCGCTTTCATCTCGGGCTCGCTTATGTTCCGGAGGAGCGCCGCATCGTGCCGGGCCTGTCGGTGCGCGAGAACCTGCGGCTTGGGCTGGTCGCCGCCAGCGCCGACATCGAGGAGCGCGCGGCGTTCGCCGAGGTTGCGGAGACCTTTCCACGATTGAACGAGCGGCTGGATCAGGAGGGCGTCACGCTGTCGGGCGGCGAGCAGCAGATGCTGGCGATCGCGCGGGCCTTGATCGCGCGGCCGCGCATGGTTCTGCTCGACGAGCCGTCGGAAGGCATCATGCCGGTGCTGGTCGAAGAGATGGGCGTGCTGTTCCGGCGGCTGCGCGATCAGGGCAAGACGCTGCTCCTGGTCGAGCAAAACGTCGAATGGGCGCTGCGGCTCGCCGATCGCGCCGTCATCATCGACCAGGGCGAGGTCGTGCATGAGAGCAGCGCCGCGGCGCTGCTGGCCGACAAGGATATCCAGGACCGCTATTGCGCGGTGTGATGCTTCGGACTGCGCCGGCATCATGACGCGCCATCTCCATCCGGCGCCGGCAGCTGCGGCAGCCGGGCGAGGCGGACGCCGGCAGCCTGGTGACGGAACATGCGCTCGAGCAGCTCGGCGGCTTGTCTCGCGGCATCCGCCGGCGCGAGCCCGCTTTGGCGGACATTGGAGATGCAGTTGCGCTCGGAATCGACGCGGCCGCGGCGTGGCATCCAGGTCAGATAGAGGCCGAGCGAGTCGGCGGCGCTCAGACCCGGGCGCTCGCCGATCAGGATGATCGAGGCTGACGCGTCGAACAGCTCGCCAACATGATCGGCGAGCGCGACGCGGCCCTGCGAAGCAACGATCACCGGCGACAGCCGTCGGCCGGTTGCGGCCAGGCGCGGCATCAGCGCATCGAGCACGGGGAGGGCGTTGACCTGCACCGCGCGGCTGCTCAGGCCATCGGCGACCACCAGCACGATGTCGGCCGGCGCGCGCGGCTCCGACAGCAGCGCTTCCGACGTGGGCGAGAGCAGGCGGCCTGCGTCGGGGCGCTGCAGATAGGTCGCGCGATCGGCGGCGCGGCTGTGCACGGCAAGCGCCGGCCAGCCATGCGCGGTGACCTCGGCCGCAAAGCGCTCGGCATCGAATGGCTTCAGCACGGCATCGCGCGCTTCGGCATGGGCTGCCTGGAAGCCGAGATGTGCCGACGTCGGCAGGCCAGGACCGCAGCGTCCCAACGCGATCCGTGCCTCGGTGTAGCGTGACAGCCAGCGCCAATCGTCCGATGACGACGTTGCCGGCGAGTTGCTCTCGTCGGAGCCGCTCATCACTTGGCCTCCAGCAGCGGCAGCGCCGGCATCAGCCGCGCCGGCTCGAAGCGCAGCTCGCCTTTGGCATCGCTGAGGCCGGTGGCCGCGAGCCAGGCCTCGAACTCCGGCGCCGCGCGCTTGCCAAGCACCTTGCGCACATAGAGCGCGTCATGGAACGAGGTGCTTTGATAGTTCAGCATGATGTCGTCAGCGCCCGGCACACCCATGATGTAGGTGCAGCCGGCGACGCCCAGCAGGGTCAGCAGCGCATCCATGTCGTCCTGGTCGGCTTCTGCGTGGTTGGTGTAGCAGACGTCGCAGCCCATCGGCAGCCCCAGCAGCTTGCCGCAGAAATGATCCTCCAGGCCCGCGCGCATGATCTGCTTGCCGTCATAGAGATATTCCGGGCCGATGAAGCCGACCACGGTGTTGACCAGCAGCGGTCGGTAGCGCCGCGCCACCGCGTAGCAGCGCGCCTCCAATGTCTGCTGATCGACGCCGCAATGGCCGCCGGAGGAGAGCTCGCTGCCCTGTCCGGTCTCGAAATACATCACGTTGCCGCCGACGGGACAGCGCTGCAGGCCTTCGGCCGCGGCGAGCGCCTCGTCGAGCAGTGACAGCGTGATGCCGAAGCCGCGATTGGCCTCCTCGCTGCCGGCCAGCGACTGGAACACGAGATCGACCGGCGCGCGGCGTTCGATCGCCTTCAGCGCCGTCGTGACATGGGCCAGCACGCAGGACTGGATCGGTGCATGCGAGGCAAGCCGCAAGGTCTCGATCAAGTCGAGCAGCCGTACCATCGTGTCGACGTCGTCGCTTGCCGGGTTGATGCCGATCGTTGCATCGCCGACCCCGTACATCAGCCCGTCGAGGATCGAGGCCGCGACGCCCTTGAGATCGTCGAGCGGGTGGTTGGGCTGCAGCCGCGTCGACATCCGGCCCGGCAGGCCGATGGTGCAGCGGAAGCGCGTCACGACCTCGCATTTCGCCGCGACCGTCACCAGGTCCTGCAGCCGCATGATCTTGCAGACCGCAGCAACCATCTCCGGCGTCAGCCCCGGCGATACGCCGCTGAGCGCATCTGCGTCGGCCGCATCCGACAGCAGCCATTCGCGGAAAGCGCCGACCGTCAGGCTCGCGACGGGAGCGAACGCCTTGCCATCATGCTGGTCGACGATCAGCCGCGTGACCTCGTCGCTCTCGTAGGGAATGACGGCTTCGTTGAGGAAATGGCGCAGCGGCAGCTCGGCGAGCGCCATCCGTGCCGCGACGCGTTCGGCGGCATCCTGCGCGGCGAGGCCTGCCAGGACGTCGCCCGAGCGCAACGGCGTTGCCTTCGCAAGCAAGGTTCTGAGGTCGTCGAACCGATAGCGCGTGCCGCCCAGCGTGTGTGAAAAACCCATTGGTGCTCTCCTCAGCGGCTGCCGCGATCAGTCTCGGCGGCCCGGTCGATCACGGGGTTCGTCGGGATGGGGAGAGCGGAAGAGGACGTCATATCGAGGACCTTTCTCGGCACCGCGCAGAGCGGCATCATGCACGATATGTGTCCGCATCCGATGACCATTTTGCCGCGCGTCGCCGTCGATTTCGTGCGGGTTGCGTCGGCGGCGGCGTCGGCTAAGGTCGCGCGCCAAGCGACAACGCAACCCGAGAGGAACCTGACATGACGCGGATCCGCTGCATCACCGAGATGGGCATGGGCGTCGACGTCCATGGCCGCGACGCCACCAAGGCCGCCAGGCGCGCGGTGTCGGACGCGATCCGCCATTCCAGCCTCGGCTTCTTTCGCATGGTCGGCAAGACGCCGCAGGACATGCTCGTCGACGTCACCATCGGCGTTCCCAATCCGGAGGCTGTCGACGCCGCCGCGGTCGCCAAGGAGCTGCCCTATGGCACGGTGACCGTGACCGCCGTCAAAGGTGGGCTGGAGATTCCGGCCGAGGCCGGCAGCGACGCCATCATCATCGCCAACGCGGCGGTGCTGGTCCATCTCGACGACGGCAAGTGACGCTCTCGCGCAGGGGTCATGCGCGTGGCGTTCTGATATGAATGTCAAACAGCATGTCATCGCGATCCCGCGGCGCGTTGCGCGCCCGGGTGATGATCGTACGGTGTCCCTCTTTGAACAGAGGGCGCAGGGAAGGCCGGGTATCCGCTGATACCCGCGGCCCCCGTGCGTGAAGAAGTGCACGGGGCAGGAACCACAGGCTCAGCCGGACGATCCCGGCCTTCCCTGCGCAACGGTTTTCCGGCTTATACGTGCTCTCCTCGGGGACCGGGCTTTGTTGCCCCCGTCGCCTGCTGATCATCATCTCAGCCGGCTTGACCTCAGCATCGGGAGGCCAGGACCACACGATTTCGCCGGCGCGTCCTGCCGTTCGTCCGCACGGCAACACCATGCTGCGGCAGAGCTGCGCCCATCGCATCCCGCCTCCACGTTCGTGACGATCGCGAAGCGCCCCTCTTGGTGAGGTGGGACAGGCCCACTGTTTCATGAATTCCGAAAAAGCGAAAGAGGAATCTTGCCGGCTCATGACTGGCGCCGGCGAACGCATTGAGAGCGTTGGCGGAAAAGGTCTTTGCGTGAGTCCGCACGAGGCTGCTCCGACGTCGCGGCTGCGGCTGGTCGCCGCAAGTCCGGGCCTGTGAGTCGCCCGACGGGCAGCGCTGAGCTTCGCCTTGATGAAGGACCGCACCGCTCTCCGGTGACCACCGCGCGGCGTGTGATGCAGTGATGGCGCTCAAAGCCGCGGGTCGATCGGCTCGCTCTCCAGCGCCAGCACCGCGAACACGCATTCATGCACGCGCCGCAGCGGCTCGCGGGCGACGAAGCGCGTGAGCGCCTCGTGGCCGAGGGCGAACTCGCGCAAGGCCAGCTTGCGCTTGCCGTCGAGCCTGCGCTGGCGCAGCCGGACGATGTGCTCCGGCGCATCATATTCCGGGCCGTAGATGATGCGCAGATATTCTGATCCGCGCACCTTCAGCGCCGGCTGGATCAGGCCCTTCGGGCCGCGTGCGACGAAGCTGCGCGGTTTCACCACCATGCCTTCGCCGCCGCCTTCGGTGAGTTGCTCCCACCAGGCGATGGCGTCGGCGACGGCCTGGTCGTCCGCCAGCGCCACTGTCCGCCATTGCGTGCGGGTGACGACGGATGTCGACACGGCCGCCAGCCGGTCGGCGAGGCCCATGTGCCAGACATGGTCCTGGTCGAACCAGACCCGGCCTTCGCTGGCCAGCAGGTGAAACGGCGCGACCTTGAGATCATCGACGCCCGAGACCGGCCAGATGTAGGGCGCCCAGGCCCGGCCATAGCGTATGGCACGTTGCACCCGGTCGCGGACGTGATCGCCGAGCGCTGCGACATCGAGGCCACGCGCGGCGGCGCGATCCAGCGCATCCGCCGCCGCCGAGAGGCCGGCGACCGAGGACGCCGCGACCGGGGCATACTGGCTCTCGATCAGGCTGCCGGCCTTGGCTGACCACGGCATGATCTCGGCATCGAGCAGAGCCCAGTCGGACTGCAGCTCCTGCCACAAGCCGGATTCGTCGAAGGCCAGCCGCAGCCGCGCCAGCAGCGCCTCGGCCATCGCGGCGTCGTTGAAGAAGGCGCGTCCGGTGCGGGTCCAGATCGCGCCGCGCTCGTCGCCGCCAACACCAAAGCGCGCTCTGGCCACCTCGGCGCTCCTGCACAGCGCGATCACCGCGCGCGAGCCCATGTGCTTCTCCTCGCACACGACCTCGCCGACGCCACGGTCGCGGAAATGCGCGAACGCTTCCTCGGGCCGCTCCAGCCAGCCCTCGCGCGCGCTGGTCTCGGACGGCGACATGGTCGGCGGCAGATAGGCCAGCCATTGCGGCGCCAGCGCGAACCGGCTCATCACCTCCAGCGCGGCGGCGGCGTTCTCCTCGGCGACGACGACGCGGTTCAGCAACGTCGTGTCGATCCAGCGCCGGCCGCTGACGTCGGCGATATCGAGCAACTGGTCGGCCTCGGCCTGGGCCGAAGCGCTGCCGGCACGGGCGGCGAGCGGACGCACCGGCTCGCACCAGACGCGCTCGGCCTCGACATCGACGATCTCGCGCTCAGGCCAGCGCAGCGCGGTCAAGCGTCCGCCGAACACGCAGCCGGTGTCGAGGCAGAGCGTGTTGTTGACCCATTCCGCGTTGAGCACCGGCGTGTGGCCATGGACCACGCTGGTCGTCCCGCGATAGTTCGCGGCCCAGTCGGCGCGCACGGGCAGGCCGAATTCGTCGATCTCGCCGGTGGTCTCGCCATAGAGCGCGAACTCGCGCACCGCGCCGGAGCCGCGGCCGATCATCTCCTCCTTCAGCCCGGCATGCGCGACCGCGAGCCGGCCGCCATCGAGCCAGACATGGCTGCGCAGGCCGTCGAGGAACGACGGCAGCGCGTCGCGGAAGCTGCGGTTTTCCTTCGCAAGCTGATCGATCGTGGCCTGCAGGCCGTGCGCGATCGTGATCTTGCGGCCGGCGAGCCAGCGCTGGAATTTGCGGTCGTGATTGCCCTGCACGGCATAGGCGGTGCCCGCGGCCGTCATGCTCATGACGATGCGCAGCACATCCGGCGAGCGCGGGCCGCGATCGACGAGATCGCCGACGAAGACGGCCTTGCGGCCGGCCGGCGGCGTCACGGTGACCGCGCGATCGCCCCCGGCCTCGGTCCATGTGACCTGATAGCCGAGCTTCGCCAGCAGCGCCTGCAACTCATCGGCGCAGCCATGGACGTCGCCGATGATGTCGAACGGCCCGCCGTCGTGGCGCTTGTCGGTCCACAGCGGCTGCCGCGTGAGGGTGGCGGCCTCGATCCGCTCGACGCTGTCGAGCTTCCACACCTGGCGAAAGCCCTCGCGCTGCAGGCCGCCGAGGCCGCGGCGGATCTCCGACACCATGCGCTGCACGACTGGCCCGCCGAAAGTGCGCTCCGGCCGTGTCCGGTTTCTGTCGATGCAGATGTCGATGCCGGGATCGAACACGATCGCGACCGGCAGCGCATGCCATTTGCGCGCCAGCTCGATCCAGCCCTTGCGGTCCGCGGGGCGCACATTGGTGGCGTCGATCACCGCGAGGCGGCGATGCTTGAGGCGTCGGCCTGCGATCTCGCGCACGATGTCGAAGGCATCGGCGGAGACGCTCTGATCGGTCTCGTCGTCCGCGACCAGCGCGCGGCAGTGATCCGAGGAGATCACCTCGGTCGGCAGGAAATGCCTGGCGGCGAAGGTCGACTTGCCGGAGCCGGTCGAGCCGATCAATACGACCAGCGAGAAGTCGGGGATGTCGATGTTCATGGAATTGCTCAGCGGGTGAAGACGGCCATCTGGGTCGGCGCGCCGAAGGTCTCGTCATGGTGGCCGATACCGGAGAAGGCGACCTGATAGGTGAAGGCTGCGCAGATGCGCTCGGCCCAGGCGGCGAACTCGGCACGGCTCCATTCGAAGCGATGGTCGCGGTGGCGGAACTGGCCTGCGGGCAGGCTCGAAAACAGCGCATTGTAGTCGGCGTTCGGCGTGGTCACGATCACGGCGCGCGGACGCGCTGCGCCGAACACGACGCGCTCGACCAGCGGCAGCCGGTCGGGATCGAGATGCTCGATCACCTCGACCAATGCAGCAGCATCGACGCCGGCCCAGCGGTCGTCGCGATAGGTCAGCGAGCCGTGGAGAAGCGTGACGCGGCCTTCGGGCGGGCCGCCTGGCCATCCCAGCTTCAGTCGCCTGGACGCGCGCTCCAGCTCATGCGCGGCAGGATCGAGCCCGATCAGCCGGGTCACCCAGCGCTCACGCACGAGGAGCTGCAGCAGCTTGCCTTCGCCGCAGCCGAGGTCGGCGATGGCCTTGGCGCCGCTCGTGCGCAGCGCGTCGACGACCGCTTCCATCCGCAGGTCGTTGAGCCGGATCGGCCGTTCCAGCGTGTCCTCGGACTCGCTGCGCGCCTCCGGCTCCAGCGCGTCGTCCTGCGTCTCGGGCGCAAGGCGTTCCAAAGCCGCGCGTGCGAGTACGGCGCGGTGGCGCAGATAGCGGCGCACGATCAGCTCCCTCGCAGGATGCGCGTCGAGCCAGCCTTGGCCGCGCTTGAGCAGCTTGTCGATCTCCTCGTCGCCGACCCAATAGTGCTTGGCGTCGTCCATCACGGGGATCAGCACGTAGAGATGATTGAGGAGCGCGCTGAGCCGCGCGGTGCCGCGCAAGGTGAGCCGGACGTAGCGGCTCGACGGATCGCCTTGCGGTCCCGGGATCGTGGTGAGATCGACCTGCCAGCCGAGCGGCTCGAACAAATGCCGCAGCACGGCTTCGCCGCCGCGCAGGGGCAGGGGTGTCACAACCGCTTCGAGTGAAATGGCGCTGTCGGCGAGCTCCTGGCGCGCGCTGCTGACGCCGTTCATCGCGGTCCGGAACGCCTTGTTCAGCGCGACCGACAGGAACGACGACGCGGCATAGGGCCTGTCGTTGACATATTGGTCGAGCAGCCCGTCGCTCTGGCCTTTGCCGCGGACGAGGCCGATCGGGTCGACGTCGAGCACCAGCGCCGCCTCACAGCGGCTCTCGCGGGCCTCGGGATAGAAGATCAGCGCCTTGCCATAGGTGAGCTCGAGCTCATGCAGCCTGTCGGGATGCTTGTTGAGCAGGTAGCCGAGATCGGTGGCGGGCTGGTGGGTGGTGGCGATGGACAGAAACATGAGGTCAGATACCGGATGAGGAAACAACGATCCAGTGCTTCGAAGCCAAAGTTTGGCGGTGGCCGTTCTCGCATTCGCTTTCGCATCGGCTCTGGGAGCGCTGGACAAAAGGTGCGCCATCTCCGCAGGACGACTCTTGCGGAGAACGAGGGCAGGGACGCAATTCGGCTCGAATCGTCATGGAATTGACTTCGCATGAGCAGAGTCCTGAAAATCGCCGGGCTGCTGGTGCTGATCTGCGCCGGCTTCATGTTCTTCAACAACGCCAATCTGCAGGTGACAAAGGAGGCTGGGCGGCTGCATCTCCTGGCTCATCGAGGTGTGTCACAGCAGTTCGATCGCACCGGCCTGACGAGCGAAACCTGCACTGCGGCGCGCATGCTGCCGCCGACGCATGAGTATCTCGAGAACACCATCGCCTCCATGCGCGCCAGCTTTCTGGCCGGCGCCGATATCGTGGAATTCGACGTGCATCCGACCACCGATGGCCAGTTCGCGGTGTTCCATGACTGGACGCTCGACTGTCGCACCGATGGCAAGGGCGTCACGCGCGAGCATGCGATGACGGCGTTGCGGCAGCTCGACATCGGTTATGGCTACACCGCCGATGGCGGCCGCACCTATCCATTCCGCGGAAAGGGCGTCGGCCTGATGCCGTCGCTGGACGACGTGCTCGCGACCTTTCCGGACAAGTCGTTCCTGATCAACGTCAAGAGCAATGATCCGGCGGAAGGCCGGCTGCTTGCCGCGGCACTTGCACCGATCGACGCTGCGCAACGCGGGCGGCTGATGGTGTATGGTGGCGATGCGCCGATCGCGGCGCTCAGGGCGGCGCAGCCGGGGCTGAAGGTGATGTCGCGCGGCATGCTGAAGAGCTGCCTGCTGCGATATATCGGATATGGCTGGACGGGGCTGGTGCCGTCCGCATGCCGGAACATGATGGTGCTGGTCCCGGTCAATGTCGCGCCGTGGCTCTGGGGCTGGCCAGACCGTTTCCTCGAGCGCATGGCACAAGGAGGAAGCAGCGTCTTCGTGGTCGGTGCCTATCATGGCGAGACATTCTCCACCGGACTGGATTCGCCGGACGACATCGCCCAGTTGCCCAAGAACTTCGCTGGGGGCGTGATGACGGACGAGATCGAAACGGTGGCGCCGCTCCTGAAGCGCGCTCCGCAAGGAGATCAATCGAGCCGGCCGTAACCGCGCAGCATGGGAAGGAGACCCGGGCGCGTCTGTGACGTGTCCGGGTCCGTTGTCGTCAGTGCAGGGTGGCGCCTCGCAGCGTCTCCTCCTGCGCCGCGATCCAGGCGATCACGGCCTCGGAGAAGCCGTCGACCCGCGTCCAGGGTCCGTAACCGACCCCGTGCTGGTACGACGCCACGTTGACCATGGTCCCGCGCGCCTTGGGCGACGGCACCGCATCGTGGCTCTGCTCGTCGGTGAAGACGATCAGGCGGTCTCCCTTGCGGTCGATCTCGCCGACCGCACGGCCGAGATAGGTCCCGGAATGCGGCTGCGACCCGAGGATCGCATCGCGCAGCGCAAAGCCACGGCGCGGCGGCACCTTCACGACCTTGTCGCTGAACGTGAAGATTTCCACCTCGTCGCAGACCTCGCGGGCGAGGATCGCGAGCCCGCACGCAGCCTCCGCGCGCGTCATCTCTGACTGCGCGGACAGCTTCGCGAACATCGATCCCGAGACGTCGATCAGGAGCCGCGTGCGACCTGGCAGCCGCGCGTAGCCCTTGATCGCGCCCAGCATCGCCTGCTCGAGCTCGGGCTCGAAGTCCGGCGCATGCCGCGCCGCCGTGATGAACCGATACGGCAGGATCCTGTCCGTCCGCATCGTCTCGATCGCGGCTGCGATGGTTGCCCGCGGCACCCCGACCTCCCGCATCAGGCGCAGGTTGCGCAACAGCGCCAGCGCTCCGAGCCGCTTCTCGGCGAGCAGCCGCTCGAAGCTTGCGCGCTTGTCCGCGCCCTTCGACAGCGCGACCTCCCAGGTGTCGGGCGAGGGCAGCTCGCTTGCGGCGAGCTGCTTCCACACCGCCTCCTGGGCGGCATCCCTGGGCTTGGCGTGCACCAGGAACAGGACGTCGCGGAGCCGCACCGGTCCTTCGCGGTCATACTTCGCGAGCTGATAGGCGTCGAACTTCGTGAACGCCTTCGCCAGCCCCTTCTTGACCTGCGCCGACACCGGCTGCCGCCTGCGCTGCTGCTGCGGACCCAGCGAGTCCGCCCAGTAGATCGCGAGCAGCTCGGTCATCTCGTCCGGCCGCTGGATGATGCGCGCCAGCGTCTCGGCGACCAGCGCACGGTGCTCCGGCAGCCGCGCCATCTCGCGGGCGACGAGCAGCGGCGCGTGCCGCAGCTTCATCTCCTCGCGCGCGCGCACCGCGAGCTGCGCCGCCTCGCGCGGCGCGACCTGCGGCACCAGCGCCTTGATGCGCTCGGCGACCGACACACCGTCCTCGTAGAACTGGTCCTCCCACAGCAGGCAGCTCAGCAGCGTACGCTGCAGTGCCTGCTCGGGCGCGAGCTGCCGGGACGGCGCACCCTCATGGGTGAAGGCGCGCAGGAACTTGTTGAGCCTGACCATGATGGCCTCCTCTCTGGGGTGATCTTGGTTGATGACGGGTGGAAGGGACGTCACGCGTGATCTCGTGCGGAGACCACGCGTCACAGATGACCACGCGCCGGGAACGGGCGAATGCTGAGCTCCGCTCCACCGGCGTGGAGCGGATAGTGCTCTGCCGCTGAGCTACCGGCGCATGGAACGCCGGATGGGATTCGAACCCACGACCTCTCGATCCGCAATCGAAGTATCAGCACTCTTCACCACGGCACGTGGAAGAAGGTGGCGCAGCAGACGTCTGCGCCGCAACGATCTGACCGCCTGTTCGAAGACGATCAGTTGAGATGGATCACGAGCCGGGAACAGGCGACGACTGAGACCCGGTCGCCGATGGACCGGACAGCGCTCTGACCTCTGAGCTACCGGCATGGCGCCGGGCGGGAGTCGAACCCGCGACCTCTGGCGTGCAAGGCGAAGTAACAGTCGTCTTCACCACGGCTCGTGGATACGTTCGGCGGGGAAGGGGCGATGCTGTTGCTGCCCGCTTGGGCGCTCGGTTTCAACGAAGTAACAGACATCTTCACCACCGCCTTGGCCGCCCGGCGGTTGCCGGGCGACGATGGATGGCATGCTGGGGAACGGCCGATCACGGAGATACGACGATCGAAACGCAGGCTTGGCATCAGCCTCACCGCAACCCGCGACTCACCCATCTCGCTAGACGGATTCCACGGTACGATCGATCGAAGGCGGCGCGTGGCCGCATTGGCGCGAAGGACCCGCGATCTTCACCACCAGCAGCTCCCGGCCGCGAACGACCGGGAATTCAAATAGCTTATCTGCGGCGCGCGTTGGCGCCGCATGTTGCGAGCTCCAAGGAAGCTCGCTCTGCCATCGGTGTCCGGCGTTGCCGCCTCGTTCCCTCCGACAGGCCCCGCGCGCTCGGGCACGCGCATCACCTGCGCGAGCCCCGGGATCCGGGTCTCCCGTTCCGGCTGACAGCCGGGACTTCCGTTGGTTTCGCCGTGCAGGCCGCTCGCGTGAGGGCAACAAAAAACCCTCCGGAGCGGCTGGCTCGGGAGGGTCCGTGTGATGCGGACTGTTGATCTTGCCTCAAGCAAGACCGCTCCCCCGAGCATGGCGTGCGCCATCCACCGGCATGACGCCGTTGGACGTGCGGATGAAGTGTTCGTAGCCGAAGGACATCGTCTCGCTCATGTTTGTCGCGGGCACAGTCGCTCGCGAGGCCGCGGGACATACGCCGCTTTGTTGGGGCTGTCAACGGCGTGTCTTCGAACTTTTTTGCCGGCTGCGGCGGCCTTGATCTGCAACAACGCGCCGATGCGATGCCGGCGTATTGTTGTCCTTGGCTCGATTGCAGCGGAAAATGCAGGCGTGTTTGCTATGAACCGGCGGACGGTATTGTTAGGAACGGGGAGCGCGATTGCTGCCGCCTCGCTCGGCGCTGCATCCTGGCGCGCGATCACGGGGACGATGCACGACTATGAGACGTATAGCGCCCGACTGCGCGCGCCGCTGTCGCCCGATATCACTTCGGTGATCCGCTACGCGACGCTTGCAGCCAACAGCCACAACACGCAGCCCTGGCGCTTTCGCGTAGCGCAGGATGCGATCGAGATCATGCCCGATCCGTCACGCCGCACGCCGGTGGTCGATCCGGACGACCATCATCTGTTCGTCAGCCTGGGCTGCGCGGCCGCCAATCTCGCGATCGCCGCGGATGCGAGCGGCCGTCCGGGCGAGCTCAGCAGCGACGGCCGGACGGTGCGGTACAGCTTCACGAACGGCACGGCGCATGACGATGCGCGGCTTGCGGCAATCGTCCGCAGGCAGTCGACGCGCGCGGAGTATGACGGACGACCGGTGCCGTCAGGCGATCTCGCCGCGCTGCAGGCCGCGTCAACCATGCCAGGCGTCGATCTCGCGATCATCACGGCTCCCGCCGCGATCGCCGCCATCCGCGATCTCGTCGTCGCCGGCAATGATGCGCAGATGCGCGATGCGGCGTTCATGCGCGAACTGAAGAGCTGGCTGCGGTTCAATCCGCGCAGCGCGATCGAGACCGGCGACGGGCTGTTCGCGGCTGCCAGCGGCAACCCGTCATTGCCGACCGCGCTCGGTGGCCTCGCCTTCGATCGGCTCTTCAATGCCGCGTCGGAGAACGACAGATACGCGCGGCAGATTCGCTCATCGGCCGGTGTCGCCGTATTCACCGCCGAGCAGGCCGATGCCTCGCATTGGATCAGGGCCGGGCAGGCGTGCCAGCGCTTCGCGCTCGAAGCGACGCGGCTGGGTCTGAAGCTTGCCTTCATCAACCAGCCGGTCGAAGTGGCCGCGTTGCGGCCAGAGCTGGCGCGCGTGGTCGGAACGACACGGAGGCCGGATCTCGTGCTGCGCTTCGGCTACGGGCCGGCGCTGCCCTTCTCGCCGCGGCGACGCGTTGCCGATGTGCTGAGTTCATGAGTCGTTCCTGTCAATCTTGACGGATTTGCGACTCGGTGCATTGCTTCGCTGCATGTTCGAGAACACCCGATTGGCACGCATGAGCGACGGGCATTATTGCCTGGTGCGCGACCTTGGCCTGGTCAAGGGCGGCAAGGGCATGCGCCATCATGAGGTCGTGGTCGATTTCAGCTATCGCGGCATGAAGGTGTTTGCCAAGCAGGGCGCGTCGTCGCTGATGCGCCGGGTCGCGGCGAAGCTCGCGCAGCATGACGCCACCTCGAAGCTGCCGGCGCTGCTGCGCGTGCGTCTGCGCGAGCCGCAGTAGCGTCAGCGCTTCCGCCGAAGCTTACCGCTCTGCGGCGTCGCGATCGGTCGTTTCGGATCGTAGGGGCTGTTCGGATTGACGTCGAGCTCGACGTCGGCGACGCAGTATTGCGGCTGGCGATGGCTGCGCCCCGAATGCCAGCGCCCCTGGCGCAGCTCGACCTCGCTGATGTCAGCGACATCGAAGCACTTCCATTGGCCGCCCGGCGGCAGGCCGCTGCTCGCGCCGCCCGCGAACTGGAACGCCAGCACGCGCTCGCGGCCGGCGGTGTGGCCGAGGATGATCGGGCAGATCGCGCGGGCGAAGCCGCCATACATGCACAGCACCTGCTGGCGTGTGATCATCGCCTGCATGATCAACTGGTAGGTCGGGCTCGGCATGCTGGCTTTCTGCACGATGCAGCAACATAAGACCGTCGGCCGCATGCGGTTCCGCATCGAACCTTGCAGCGGCGGCTCACGGGCTTAGATTGAGGCCTCAGCGACAAAGCGAGCAAGAGCCACGATGTCCGATCTCTCCAGCTTCCCGATCACCACGCGCTGGCCGGCGCAGCATCCCGACCGCATCCAGCTCTATTCGCTGCCGACCCCGAACGGCGTCAAGGTCTCGATCATGCTGGAGGAGACCGGCCTGGCCTACGAGCCGCACACGATCGATTTCGGCAAGGACGACCAGAAGACCCCGGAATTCCTCTCGCTCAATCCGAACGGCAAGATTCCCGCGATCATCGATCCCGACGGTCCCGGCGGCCAGCCGCTCGGCCTGTTCGAATCCGGCGCGATCCTGCAGTACCTTGCCGAGAAGACCGGACAATTCCTGCCGAACGATCCGGCGCGGCGCTGGCAGACCATCCAGTGGGTGCATTTCCAGATGGGCGGCATCGGCCCGATGTTCGGGCAGCTCGGCTTCTTCCACAAATTCGCCGGCCGTGAGTACGAGGACAAGCGGCCGTTGCAGCGCTATGTCGCGGAGAGCAGGCGGCTGCTCGGCGTACTCGACGACAGGCTCGATGGCCGGCAGTGGATCATGGACGCCGACTACACCATCGCCGACATCGCGACGCTCGGCTGGGTGCGCAACCTGATCGGCTTCTACGGCGCGCGCGAGCTCACAGCCTTCGATGAGCTCGCGCATGTTCCGGCCTGGCTCGAGCGCGGGCTGGCGCGGCCGGCGGTACAGCGCGGGCTGGAGATCCCGCAGCGGCCGTGATCGTCAGCGAGGCCGATTTCGAACGTTGCATGGCCGAGCTGCTGTCCGCGCCGGCCACGCCGGGCGACGCCGTGCTGCCGTCCGACAGCGTGATGTGGCGCGTGCATCGCGAGGCCGCGCTGTTTCTCGGCGCAGGCCGCGCGCTGCTGTTGCAGCTCGCCCATCCCTGGGTGGCGGCGGGCGTTGCCGAGCAGTCGAAGGTGTTCGCCGATCCGCTCGGCCGTTTCCACCGCACCTTCGGCATCGTCTACACCATGGTGTTCGGCACGCGCGCGCAGGCGGTTGCCGTGGCGCGGCGGTTGTATCGGCGTCACGCCGCGGTCGACGGCGTCATGCCTGAGACGGTCGGACCCTTCGCCGCCGGCTCGCACTATCGCGCCAACGACGTCGACGCGCTGCGCTGGGTCCATGCCACCCTGGTCGAGACTGCGATGATGTCCTACGGCCTGTTGTGTCCGCCGCTCGGCGATGACGAGCGCGAGCAATATTGGCGTGAGGCGATGCGCTTCGCCGGTCTGTTCGGGATTCCGCATGAGGTGCTGCCGCCGGACTGGGGGGCTTTCAAGGCCTATGCGGCCGACATGATGGAATCGGAGACGCTGACGGTCAGCACGGCCGCGCGCGACATCGCGCAGCGCATCTTCTCGGGCGAGGCGACCTGGATCGCACCGCCGCGTTGGTTCACGGCGCTGACGGCCGAGATGTTGCCGGAGCGGCTGCGGCTTGCGTTCGGGCTGCCTTATGGCGAGCGCGAACGCCGCAGCGCGGCGCGAGCTCGAGTCTGGTTGCCGCGCGCCTATGCGGTGCTGCCGGAGAGATTGCGCACCGTCGGCCCTTATCAGGAGGCGATGGCGCGCATCGAGGGGACGACGTGTCCGCCGTTCACGCGGCTGCTCAACCGCGTCTGGATCGGACAGCCCAGCATGGGCAGCCCGTTCGAACAGCGTGCAGAACGTGCGCGGAGCGGGACGGTCTGAGCCCGGCGCGCTTGCGGCGCAGACGACGGATCATGGCCGTGGAGCGAGCTTGAGCGTGATGCCGCGAACCTCCTGCGGCGTCGGCGCGCGGCTGCCGCCGGGTTGGCTGATGCTGAGACGGATCGACAGCCGTCCACTCTTGATCGCGTCCTTCGGCACCGGAAGCGCGTAGGTGCCGGCCTCCGCTCCAGTGCGAAGGCCGAATGGCGAGATGGTCCCGAGCGGCATCCCGGACGCCGTCGTCACCGTCACCTCCTGGCCTCGCCCCAGTGCGCCCAGGCTGATCTCGACGACCGGAGCGTCGCTCGCATCCAATGGCCGCGGCAGGACCAAGTCGATGGCTCTGAACGGCTCCGCCGCCAAGGACGAGGCCGGCCGCAGCACGGCACATAGCAGCACGGCGCAGGCCCGCAGCGCGGCGCGCCTCCCGTTCATGGGCGCAGCGGTCCGACCGAGAGCGCTTTCAGCGTCGGCGCAGTGCCGACGCCGCCCGAGGGCACGACGCGGATGCTCAGGGGCTGGTTGGGCGCGGCCCGCAGGGCGGAGAAGGCCTCCCGCTTCGTCGGCAGCGGCACCGCGAAGGTCGCATCCATGGTCATGGCCATGCCCGGCATCATCGACCCGAAGAAGGCGATGGTGCCTGCATAATATGGGCTGTCAGCCGTGACCTTGGTGACGTTGGCGGGCGCGTTGACCAGGACGTCGAACTCGCGCACAGTCGAATAGCCGCTCGGGCGGGGCAGCGTGATCTGCGCCATCAGCGGCTGCGGCCGCGCTGCCGCCAGATGCGCTTCGAGCGCATCGCCGGGGATCCTCACCGTGCCCACATTGGCCTTGACCGAGCCCTGCTGCGGCTTGGCCTGCGGCGCCGAGGCGACCGCGGGCGGATTGACGATGTCCTCACCGAAGCCCGGCGCATAGTCGTAGTCGAAGCGATCGGTCGAGATGTAGTCGCCGGCCTTGCTGGGGCCGACATAGCCGCCCTTGCCGTCGGCATAGAACAGGAAGGGCTCGTCGGAGAACGTCTTCAGGTCGGCGCCCTGCGGCAGGTAGGGAAGCTTGAGCCGCTGCTGCTTGCGCGTCCAGACATCCCAGAGCCGGTCCATGTTCGAATGGTGCAGGAAGAAGATCGGATCGACCGGCGACAGGAAGTTGGTCATGTTGCCGTAGGGGCCGGGATCGAGCGGGCCGACGCCGCCGATGTAGTTGTGGACCTTGTTGTGCGGTAGGCCTTCCAGGGTCGAGAACTTGGTCGCGCCATTCGGCTGGGTGTTGTGCGAGGTGGTCTTCGAGCTGGTGAAGCTCAGATAGTTGTCGGGGTTGTAGAAGTCGGTCGGCAGCAGGCCCGCCATGATCACGAAGGGCGAGACGTCGTAGGTGGTCTTGGCGTCGAGCTTCGGATTGTCGCGTGACAGATAGCGTGAGGCGCAGGTGGTGGCGAAGGCCTCATTGCCGGAGATGCCGGCATTGGCGGACGGCGAGAAGCCGGTGACGTCGTTCCAGAGATCGTCGATCGACTTGTAGCCGCGGATCTCGAGCTGGCCGCGCTGATCCTTCGACAGGCTGTTCCAGTAATCCGTCAGCGCCGGCTTGATGAACGAGGTGAAGACCGCGAGATTCCCGGTGAACGGCTGATACGCGCGGTCGGTCGGTGTCAGTACGGCGTCGAACATGCCGGCGGGAATCTCCGGCAGTTCGGTCCAGTCCCAATAGGGCAGCGCGAAATCGTCGTCGCCGCTGAGGGCGCGGATCGATTGCTCGAAATAGCCGAGATAGCCGCGATGCCAGACGTAGAACCACCAATTGCCGTGCGGGCAGTCCATCAGGTGGATGAACGCGTTGCGGAACCAGTTCTGCGGATGGTTTGCGGGAAGCTGCAGCATGGCGGCGACGCCTTTGGCGTAGCTCGCCAGCATCTTCTGGCCTTCCGCGCTGGTGACGTTGTGGCGGCGATATTTCGCGGCGGCGCGGCTCGGCCTCGGCGAGATGACGGTGGAGGCTGCGGCCATCGCGGCCGTCGCCAGGAATGTCCGGCGGGTCTGTCGCAATCCCATGCTCATCTGAAATGAATCCTGGTTGGAAAAGCGCCATGATGCGGTCTCGCGCTTGCAATCTCAAGTAGCAATTGCGTGTGATGGATGTATGATGCCACCTGAGAGGTTTGCCGATGAACGCGCTGACGCTGCTGATCATCCGCCATGCAGAGAAGCCGGACGGCGACGCGACAGGCCCGGGCCTGACCCACGAGGGCCAGCCGGACTCGAAGTCGCTGGTGATCTTCGGCTGGGAGCGGGCAGGGGCCTGGACGGCGCTGTTCGGCAGCGGACTGGGCGGCGCGGATTACCCGACACCGCAGGCGGTCTATGCCGCCGATCCCGACAGCGCCGAGGACGGCTCCGACCCGAGCCGCCGGCCCTATGAGACGGTGCTCGATTTGTCTGCGCGCGTCGGCCTCGACAAGCCGAACACGTCCTTTGCGAAGGGGCAGGAGGCGGCGCTGGTCGAAGCCCTGCTATCGCTGTCCGGCACCGTGCTGGTGGCGTGGGAGCACAAGGCGATCATCTCCGACATCCTGCCGCGGCTGCCGGTGAGCAATGAAAGCCAGTTGCCGACCCACTGGTCCGGCAAACGCTTCGATGTGGTGCTGCGTTTCGATCGCGCCGACGGCGGGGCGGAATTCACGTTCAGCGAGCTCTATCCCTGCCTGATGCCGGGGGATTCCGACAAGCCGCTGAAGAGCGATCCGAACGACGGGTGAACCACCAAGCCGGAGATATTATCCCCAGGGAAGAGGGTGCGGCGCGATGCTGCCGCCCGGATCGTGGTAAATGGGTCTGTCGAACGCGCGATCGCGTTCGCCGGATTACAATGCATGCCGCTTCCTTTCAAAAGGCCCCAGGCCATCCGGTCCTTCTTCGGCCATGCCGCCTTTCAGAAGGCCGAGCATATTCAGCTTCGCGGAGGGGTTCTCGATCTCGACATCAGCGATGACGGCCGGGAACTGGCGGCCTCGGTGCAGGGATCGCAATCCTGGCCCTATGAGGTCGAGATCAGGCTGGAGCGGGACCAGCACGGGCGCTTGGACGTATCCGGCACATGCACGTGCCCGATGCAGCACAATTGCAAGCACGTTGCGGCGGTTCTGCTCGAAGCCATCGAGCCGTCGGAGAACGACCTGGATCAGGGGACTCCGCCAAGGGCGGCGGGAAAGACAGCAGGGCAGGCGGGCACAGTGGTGCTGCCGCCAGAGATCAGCGCGTGGCTCAACAAGATCGGCGCGGTCAGCCGTGGCGATAGCTATCCTCCCGCGGTGAGGCAGAGGTTGATCTATGGCGTGCAGCCCCATTCCGAGCCGGGAGGTGCACCTTTTCCGGTCGTCCGTCTGTGGTCGGTCCGGCTGGGCAAGGACGATAGCTTTGCCTCCGCGTTCGCGAAGGTCGATCAACTGCGGACAAGTGCCGCGCATGCGCCGGCGTTCTATCGCGACATCGACATCGCGATCGCGGCGTGGCTTGGACATCAAGTCTATCTCGACGGACAATGGGCGTTCCGGATCGGCTCTGCCGCGCTGCTGAAGCGCATCGTCGAGACCGGCCGGGCGTATTGGCGCGATCATACCGGGCCGCTGCTGCGCTGGGGCGACATCCGCGGCGGCCGCATCGAATGGCAGCCGGTCGGCCTGCGAGGCATCGGCGCAAGGCTCGTGGTCGATGGTCTGACGGCCCTGCATGCCGAGCCGCCCATCTATGCCGACGAGAACAGCGGCGTCGTCGGCGAGGCCGATCCCGGTATAGATCCGCGAACCGCGCATCACCTGCTGAGCGCGCCGACGTTGCCGAAGGCGCTGATCGGCGAGGTCTCCCGACATCTCAGCCAGCGGCTGCCCTCGCTGGATCGCGCCCTTCTGCCGTCGCGGCCGACCGAGGTCGTCGAGATCGAGGCCAAGCCGACGCCCATCCTGCATCTGCGCCGCGGACCCTATCCGGGCTATGGCTTTCGCGGCGTCCACACCAGCGGGCTTCCACTCGGCGTGGTCCGCGCGGGCTTCCGTTACGGTCCGATCGAGATCGAGCCCGACAACGGTGGCAACGAGGTGGAGGCGTTCCAAGACGGCCGGGTGCATCTCGTCACCCGCGCCAAGGCGGACGAACGAAAGTCGTCCAAACGGCTGAGCGAGCTCGGCCTGGTTCCACTCAGAAAGGTCCAGACCTACAGCTTCGGCGGTCACGCGGACGATCTGACCTTCGAGGACGAAGGCCGCTGGCTGCAATTCGTGCATCTCGAGCTCGATGCGTTGCGCGAGCAGGGGTTCGAGATCCGCATCGATGACGACTTTCCGTACCGGCTGGCGGAGTCCTCCGGTCTCGTCGACATGGAGATCGAGGGCTCCGGAATCGACTGGTTCGAGTTTGGCTTCAAGATCGACATCGATGGCCGGCCGCATGACTTGGCCGAGCTGCTGGCGCGGCTGCTCGCGCAGCCCGGCATTCTCGATGCGCTGTCCGAAGCCGATGCCGAAGCCAAGCACATGTATGTGCCGCTGCCCGACGGACGGCACCTGGCGCTGGCGGCCGGCCGCTTCCTGCCGGTTCTGCTGGCGCTGCAGACGATGCGGCTGAGCGGCGGCGGCTTGGATGCGTCGGGCAAGCTCAAGCTGTCTCGTGCGCAGCTCGTGCCGCTGCTGGCGCACGATCCGGGCGCATTCAAGGGCCCCGATGATCTGCGCCGGCTCGCGGATCTGGTGCGGCAGCATCGGCCGGATGAATTGAAGCTGCCGGCCGGCTTCACCGCCACGTTGCGCCCCTATCAGCGGCAGGGCGTCGCCTGGCTCGATCTCCTGCGGCAGGCCAACCTCGGCGGCGTGCTGGCCGATGACATGGGCCTCGGCAAGACCGTCCAGGTGCTGGCCCTGCTCGCGCTCGAGAAGGCGCGCGGCGCGCTGGCGAGGCCCGTGCTCATCGTCGCGCCGACCAGCCTGATGACGAACTGGTTCAACGAGGCAAGCAAGTTCGTTCCTGACCTGAAGGTCCTGGTGTTCCACGGCGCCGCTCGCAAGGAGCTGATCGCGCAGATTTCGGAGCACGACGTCGTGCTCACCACCTATCCGCTGATCGCGCGCGACCATGAGCTCATCCTGGGACGGGACTGGCACATGGCCATTCTCGACGAGGCGCAGACCATCAAGAATCCCAATGCCGCCACGACGCGCTGGCTCAATGCGATCAAGGCCAGCCACCGCTTCTGCCTGACGGGCACTCCGATGGAGAACCATCTCGGCGAGCTCTGGTCGATCATGAGCTTCGTCAACCCCGGCTATCTCGGCGACAAGACCGCGTTCACGCGCAACTGGCGCACGCCCATCGAGAAAGAAGGCAATGCGATGCGGGCGGCGGCGCTGACCCGCCGCGTCAAGCCGTTCCTGCTGCGGCGGACCAAGGAGGAGGTTGCGTCCGAGCTGCCGGCCAAGGTCGACATCGTGGAGACCGTCGCGATCGACGGCAAGCAGCGCGATCTCTATGATTCGATCCGCGCGGCGATGGCGAAGAAGGTGCGCAAAGCCCTTGACGAACGTGGTCTCGCGCGCAGCCACATCGTCGTGCTCGAAGCGCTGCTGCGGCTGCGCCAGGTCTGCTGCGACCCGCGGCTGGTGAAGCTCGACGACAAGGTCGAGCGCCCCTCGGCCAAGTTGGACCGGCTGATTGAGATGGTCGAGGAACTGCTCAGCGAGGGGCGCAAGATCATCATCTTCTCGCAGTTCACCTCGATGCTCTCCCTGATCGAGGAGCGTTTCGAGGCGGCTGACATCGCCTACGAGCTGCTCACGGGCGACACCCGCGATCGCAAGCGGCCGATCGAGGCGTTTCAGAGGGGAGACAGCCCGGTGTTCCTGATCAGCCTGAAGGCCGGCGGAGTCGGCCTCAACCTGACGGCAGCCGATACCGTCATCATCTACGATCCCTGGTGGAATCCTGCCGTCGAGGCGCAGGCGATCGACCGGGCGCATCGCATCGGCCAGGACAAGAAGGTCTTCGTCTATCGCCTGGTGACGGCCGGGACGATCGAGGAGAAGATCGGTGAGCTCAAGCTGCGCAAGCAGGCGCTGGCTGATTCACTGTTCGATCGCGAGGGCAATATCGGCAAGGCGCTGACGGAGGAGGATATCGCTGCTCTGCTGTCTTGATGTCGGGTGGAGATGCGTGGCGGCCAGCATCCGTCAACTTGAGTGCGGTCAAGCCAGCGCGATACGCTCGCGCGTCTCCTCGACCCAGGCATGGGCGGCGAACCATTCATGGTAGATGCGGCAGTGCGGGCAGTAGGCACGCGAGAAGAACACGGGCATGCACTGAAAGCGCGCGGCGTCCATTTCCATCCCTGTCTCGATGCTGCGGCCGGTCTGCGGACAACGTACCATGATCTTGCCCATTCGCGGTCTCCTGTTCGTGGGCCAGATACGCCGGGGATGCGAAGAAAATGTAATGCTCAGCCGACAGTTTCGTGGCAAAGGTCGGAGTGAATTCCGACCGCGGAACGAGTGGCGTCCGCCGCATCAAAAGCGGGTGAATCGCACGGCAAAATGCACGGCCGATTGTCGCAACGTGGGACATCCGCCGCGGTCGGACACGATTGTTTGAGGACGCGTGGCATGAGCATCACGATCTACGGAATCAAGAACTGCGACACGATGAAGAAGGCGCGCGCCTGGCTCGACGATCACGGCGTCGCTTACCAATTCCACGACTACAAGACCGCCGGAATCGACAAGGCTAAACTCAAGGCATGGAGCGACGAGCTCGGCTGGGAGGTGCTGCTCAATCGCGCCGGCACGACGTTCAAGAAATTGCCCGACGCGGACAAGGACGGACTCACCGAGAGCAAGGCGATCGCGCTCATGCTGGCGCAGCCTTCGATGATCAAACGCCCGGTGCTCGATCTCGGCGGCCGCCGCGTGGTGGGCTTCAAGCCGGATCTCTACGCAAAGGACGTGAAGGCCGCGAAGTAGTTGGAGACGATCATCGCTGCGCCGTCTCGCGGGCCGCGCCCGCCGCCTTTGCAGCGCGCGCGCGTGCAGGAAAATGCCGGCGGTATGATTTTCTATGTCAGCGGGAAATCGCAGGTGATTTCAACGCAAGGTGCGTCGGCCGCCTTGCGACGTCGTTGCCCAGCTTTCCGCCTTGCCTAACTCCCTCGATTGACGGCATATTCCGGCGCGAAGCGGTCGCGGGTGGCGGCGAGGAATCGTCCAGTCGTCCGGCAGAGCCGCCGTACAGGAAGAAGCGAGGGCCAGGCGCTGAAGGCGCCGGCTTGGGGGGAATCTTTGGCTGACGAGTTCATTCTCGAGACCCACGGATTGACGAAGGAATTCGCGGGATTTTTTGCCGTTCGCGATGTTTCGCTCAAGATCCGCCGGGGCACCATTCATGCGCTGATTGGCCCGAACGGGGCCGGCAAGACGACGTGCTTCAACCTTCTGACCAAGTTCCTGCGGCCGTCGGCCGGCAAGATTCTCTATAAGGGTCAGGATATTACGGCGACGGCGCCGGCCGACGTGGCGCGTCTTGGCCTGGTCCGCTCGTTCCAGATCTCGGCGGTGTTTCCGCATATGACGGCGCTGGAGAACGTCCGCGTCGCCCTGCAGCGCCAGCATGGCTCGTCGTTCGATTTCTGGCGCTCCAAGAGCGTTCTGAACCGCTTCAACAACCGGGCGCTGGAGCTTCTCAACGACGTGGGCCTCAGCGAATTCGCCAACATTCCGGCGGTCGAAATGCCGTATGGGCGCAAGCGTGCGTTGGAGATCGCGACCACGCTGGCGCTCGATCCGGAGATGATGCTGCTGGACGAGCCGATGGCCGGCATGGGCCACGAGGACATCGACAAGATCGCCGCGCTGATCAAGCGCATCTCCGCCAAATACACGATCCTGATGGTCGAGCATAATCTCAGCGTCGTCGCCAACCTCTCCGACACCATCACCGTGCTGACGCGCGGCCAGGTGCTGACGGAAGGGCCGTATTCGGAGCTCGCCAAGGACGAGCGCGTCAAGGAAGCCTATCTGGGGGCCGGACATGCCTGAGGTGATGACGGCCAAGACGCCCACCGCTGGCGCTGTGACCAGCACTATTCTCGATGTCAAGAATCTCGAGAGCTGGTACGGCGAATCCCACATTCTCCACGGCATGAACTTCAACGTGAATGCCGGCGAGGTCGTCACCCTGCTCGGGCGCAACGGTGCCGGCAAGACCACGACCCTGAAGTCGATCATGGGAATCATCGGCAAGCGCACCGGCTCGGTCCAGTTCAACGGGCGCGAGCTGATCCGCATGACCTCCGACAAGATCGCGCGGCTCGGCATCGCGCTGTGTCCGGAGGAGCGCGGCATCTTCGCCAGCCTGGACGTGCGCGAGAACCTGCTGCTGCCGCCGGTGGTGCGGCCGGGCGGGCTCATGCTCGACCAGATCTTCGAGCTGTTCCCGAACCTGAAGGAGCGGCTGAAGAGCCAGGGCACCAAGCTGTCGGGCGGCGAGCAGCAGATGCTGGCGATCGCGCGCATTCTGCGCACCGGCGCCAGCTTCCTGATGCTGGACGAGCCGACCGAGGGTCTCGCGCCAGTCATCATCCAGCAGATCGGCCACACCATCGCGCGGCTGAAGAAGGAAGGCTTCACGATCCTCCTGGTCGAGCAGAACTTCCGTTTCGCCTCGACTGTCGCCGACCGCTACTACGTGGTCGAGCACGGCAAGGTCATCGACGGTTTCGCCAATGCCGATCTGTCGGCCAACATGGATAAGCTGCATACTTATCTCGGCGTCTGACCGGCGCCGGCGACGTTGACTTGGCGGTTTCCTCCCGCGGTTTTCTCTACGGTCTTCTCTATGGTCTTCTTGGCAGTTTTGTTGGAAAGTTCTGGAAGTTGGAAATGAAGAGCAAATTCATCGCGTCATTGCTGCTGGGAACGGCGCTCACTCTCGCCGCTGGCAGCGTCGCTTCGGCCGGCGACAAGACCGTCAAGATCGGCGCGCTGTCCGATCAGTCGGGTCTTTATGCCGATCTCGGCGGCCCCGGCTCGACGCTCGCCGCGCAGATGGCGATCGAGGATTCCGGCCTCGCCGCCAAGGGTTGGAAGATCGACGTGATCTCCGGCGATCACCAGAACAAGCCGGATATCGGCACCGCGATCGCGCGGCAGTGGTTCGATGTCGAGAAGGTCGACGTCATCGTCGACGTGCCGAATTCCGGCGTCGCGCTGGCCGTCAACAACGTCGTCAAGGAGAAGAACGGCGTCTACATCAACTCGGGCGCTGCGACCTCGGATCTCACCAATGCGCAGTGCTCGCCGAACACGGTGCACTGGACCTACGACACCTACATGCTGGCGCACACCACCGGCCAGGCGCTGGTCAAGGCGGGCGGCTCGACCTGGTTCTTCCTGACGGCCGACTACGCCTTCGGCGCCGCGCTGGAACGCGATACCACGGCGGTCGTCACCGCCAATGGCGGCAAGGTGATCGGCGGCGTCAAGCATCCGCTCAACACCTCCGACTTCTCGTCCTTCCTGCTGCAGGCCCAGTCGTCGAACGCCAAGGTCATCGGCCTCGCCAATGCCGGCGGCGATACCACCAATACGATCAAGCAGGCGGCCGAGTTCGGCATCAATAAGGGCGGCCAGAAGCTTGCCGCGCTGTTGCTGTTCCTGACCGACGTCAAGTCGATCGGGCTCGACATCGCGCAGGGCCTCAACTTCACCGAGACTTTCTACTGGGACATGAACGACCAGACCCGCGCCTTCTCCGAGCGGTTCGCCAAGCGGATGAAGAACGGCGCGCCGCCGACCATGGTCCAGGCCGGCGTCTATGCCGGTCTCGCGCATTACTTCAAGGCGCTGGACGCGCTGGGCGAGAACCCGCACGACGGCACCAAGATCGTCGACAAGATGAAGTCGATCCCGACCGAGGATACGCTGTTCGGCAAGGGCGAGATCCAGCCCAACGGCCGCACCATCCACACCGCCTATCTGTTCGAGGTCAAGAAGCCCTCGGAGTCCAAGGGCCCGTGGGATCTCTACAAGCTGGTCGGCTCGGTACCGGGCGACCAGGCCTTCACGCCGCTCGACAAGAGCGCGTGCGCCTTGTTGAAGAAATGAACCGCTGTGGCTCCGGCGGCTGACGTCGCCGGGGCCGCCATCTTCTGGGAAACGCCGAGAGAAAACAGAACAAGACGATGCAGGCCCTCTACGCACAGCTCCTGGTCGGACTGATCAACGGCTCGTTCTACGCGCTGCTCAGTCTCGGGCTTGCCGTCATCTTCGGCATGCTCAACATCATCAATTTCGCCCATGGCGCGCTCTACATGATGGGCGCGTTCTGCGCCTATTTCCTGCTCAACCTCGGCGGCATCAATTACTGGTGGGCGCTGCTGCTGGCGCCGATCATCGTCGGCGTCTTCGGCATGATCCTCGAGCGCACCATGCTGCAATGGATCGCCGGGCTCGACCATCTCTACGGACTGCTTCTGACGTTCGGACTGGCGCTGATCATCCAGGGCGTGTTCCAGAACTTCTTCGGCTCGTCCGGCCTGCCTTATGCGATCCCGGATCAGCTCCGTGGCGGCATGAATCTCGGCTTCATGTATCTGCCGGTCTATCGCGGCTGGGTCGTCATATTCTCCCTGGTCGTCTGTCTGGCGACCTGGTTCCTGATCGAGCGCACCCGGCTCGGCGCCTACCTGCGCGCCGCCACCGAGAATCCGACATTGGTGCGGGCGTTCGGCATCAACGTGCCGCGCATGATCACGCTGACCTACGGCCTCGGCGTCGGGCTCGCGGCCCTCGCCGGCGTGCTGTCGGCGCCGATCAACCAGGTGCGGCCCCTGATGGGCGAGCACATCATCATCGTGGTGTTCGCGGTGGTCGTGATCGGCGGCATGGGCTCGATCATGGGCTCGATCATCACCGGCTTCCTGCTCGGTGTGATCGAGGGACTGACCAAATATTTCTATCCCGAGGCTTCCAACACCGTGGTCTTCGTTCTGATGGTCCTGGTGCTGCTGGTGAAGCCGACGGGTCTGACCGGACGGGCGGCCTGACATGACATCCATCACCGACACGACCCTGCCGATCACCCCGCGCGCGATGCGCGACGAGATGATCGTGTTCGTCATCATGGCGGCGCTGCTGGCGATCGTACCGTGGACCGGGCTGTACCCGTTCTTCGTCATGCAGGCGCTGTGCTTCGCGCTGCTCGCCTGCGCCTTCAACCTCCTGATCGGCTATGGCGGCCTGCTGTCGTTCGGCCACGCGATGTTCCTGGGAACGGCCGGCTACTGCAGCGCCCACGCGCTGAAGGTGTGGGGGCTGCCGCCCGAGCTCGGCATCCTCACAGGCGTCGCCGGATCGTTCGTCCTGTCGGTGATCACCGGCTACATCTCGATCCGCCGCCAGGGCATCTATTTCGCGATGATCACGCTGGCGCTGTCGCAGCTGCTGTATTTCATCTATCTGCAGGCGCCGTTCACCCATGGCGAGGACGGCATCCAGGGCATTCCCCAGGGGCGGATGTTCGGCATCCTCGACCTGTCCAGGCCGACGGTGCTCTATTACGTCGTGCTGGTCGGCTTCCTCGCCGGCTTCCTGCTGATCTTCCGCACCATCAACTCGCCGTTCGGCGAAGTGCTGAAATCAATCCGCGAGAACGAGCAGCGGGCGATCTCGCTGGGCTACAAGACCGACCATTACAAGCTGCTCGCCTTCATTCTATCCGGGACGCTGGCCGGCTTGGCTGGCGCGTTGAAGGTGTTCGTCGCCCAGAACGCCTCGCTGACCGACGTCGAGGTGGCGATGTCGGGGCAGATCGTGCTCATGACCCTGGTCGGAGGGCTCGGCACCGTGTTCGGCCCCGTCGTCGGCGCGTTCGTGATCGTCGGCATGCAGCAATATCTGTCCGGCTTCGGCCAGTGGGTGACGGTGATCCAGGGCGTGATCTTCGTCGCCTGCGTGCTCACCTTCCGCCGCGGCGTGGTCGGCGAAATCGCCCATCTGTTCAAACGGTCCCTTTAAGCCGTTGATCTGAAAAGAGATCGTCGAAAGGGCAGAAAGCGGTGGATGAACCGGCCACCGCTTCTGCTGGTGCGCGATCCGGAGTATGACAGTTCTGTGACGGGCCGGCCCTGGCCCGTTTCGGAATGGATGGATCTCGTCCCATGCTGCACTGGTTTCGCGCCGTCCTCCCGCGGGAGGAGCGGTTTTTCGATTTGTTCGCCCGCCACAACAAGGTGGTGATTCAGGGCGCCCATGCGCTGCAGGACATGCTGCAGGGCGGTGACGACATCCTCGCCCACTGCCAGCGCGTCAGCCAGTTCGAGAACGAGGCCGACAACATCACCCGCGAAGTGCTGACCGCGGTCCGCCGCACCTTCATCACCCCGTTCGACCGCGGCGACATCAAGAACCTGATCACCTCGATGGACGATGCCATCGATCAGATGCAGCAGACCGCCAAGGCCGTGGTGCTGTTCGAGGTCAAAGAGTTCGAGCCGACCATGCGCGAGATGGGCACCTTGCTGGTCGATTGCGCCAATCTGATCGGCCGCGCGTTGCCGTTGCTGCAGGCGATCGGCCAGAACGTGCCGATGATCACCGCGATCACCGAGGAGATGACCAAGCTCGAGGGCCGGGTCGACGACCTCCACGACATCGGGCTGAAGGAGCTGTTCCTCAAGCACCGCAAGGCCAATACCATGGACTTCATCGTCGGCGCCGAGATCTACGACCATCTGGAGAAGGTCGCCGACCGCTTCGACGACGTCGCCAACGAGATCAATTCGATCATGATCGAACAGGTCTAGGGTAGGGCCGCGCCGTGGACGCTCAACTCGGCCTTCCGATCCTGGTCGGCCTCATCGCCGTTGCGCTCGCCTTCGATTTCCTGAACGGCCTGCACGACGCCGCCAACTCGATCGCGACCATCGTTTCGACCCGCGTGCTCCGGCCGCAATATGCGGTGTTCTGGGCCGCATTCTTTAATTTCGTCGCGTTCGCGGTGTTCGGCCTCCACGTCGCGCAGACCATCGGTACAGGGATCATCGATCCCGCCATCGTCGACGCCCAGGTGATCTTCGCCGCCCTGGTCGGCGCCATCGTCTGGAACCTCGTCACCTGGGCGGCCGGCATTCCCTCGTCGAGCTCACACGCGCTGATCGGCGGCCTGGTCGGGGCAGGGGTCGCCAAGGCCGGCATCTCGGCCGCCGTCTGGAGCGGCCTGTCGAAGACCGTGCTCGCGATCGTGCTGTCGCCGCTGGTCGGGCTGGTGCTGGCGATGGTCCTGGTCGCGATCGTGTCCTGGGCCTCGGTGCGCTCGACGCCGTTCGCGGTCGACCGCGCCTTCCGCATCCTGCAATTCGCCTCGGCCTCGCTGTATTCGCTCGGCCATGGCGGCAACGACGCGCAGAAGACGATGGGCATCATCGCCGTGCTGCTGTATTCGCAGGGCCATCTCGGCAACGAGTTCACGGTGCCGTTCTGGGTCGTGCTGTCGTGCCAGGCGGCGATGGCGCTGGGCACCCTGATGGGCGGCTGGCGCATCGTCCGCACCATGGGCCTGCGCATCACCAAGCTGAACCCGATGCAGGGTTTCTGCGCCGAGACCGGCGGCGCGATCACGCTGTTCCTGGCGACCTTCCTCGGCGTGCCCGTCTCGACCACCCACACGATCACCGGGGCCATCGTCGGCGTCGGCGCCGCCCGCCGCGCCTCCGCGGTGCGCTGGAACGTGGCCGGATCGATCGTCTATGCCTGGGTCTTCACGATTCCGGCCGCGGCGATCGTCGCGGCGCTGACGTTCTGGCTGGTGTCGGTGCTCCGGCACTGATCCGGATCGGCCCGGCCGGGCTCAACTCGCCGGTTGGAGTTGCGGTGCAAAACGCCTATATGGAGGGCGCGCGGCGGCCGAGATCCCGCGCCTTTCCCGTAAATCGCCCGCTCTCTGGCCTGAAACGACGCCTGCCGCCTCATGTCCGATACTGCCGTCACGACCGAACAGCCCGCCCGCACCGCCTTGTCCGACGAGGTGGCGCGCCGGCGCACCTTTGCCATCATCTCGCATCCGGACGCCGGCAAGACGACGCTGACGGAAAAGTTGCTGCTGTTTGGTGGCGCCATCAATCTCGCGGGCCAGGTCAAGGCCAAGGGCGAGCGCCGTAACACCCGCTCGGACTGGATGAAGATCGAGCGCGAGCGCGGCATCTCCGTCGTGACCTCGGTGATGACCTTCGAGTTCGAAGGGCTCGTCTTCAACCTGCTGGACACGCCGGGCCACGAGGACTTTTCCGAAGACACCTATCGCACGCTGACCGCGGTCGACTCGGCCGTGATGGTGATCGACGCCGCCAAGGGCATCGAGGCGCGCACGCGCAAGCTGTTCGAGGTCTGCCGCCTGCGCGACATCCCGATCATCACCTTCATCAACAAGATGGACCGCGAGAGTCGCGACACCTTCGATCTCCTGGACGAGATCGAGAAGACGCTGGCGCTCGACACCACGCCGATGACTTGGCCGGTCGGCCGCGGCCGCGACTTCATCGGCACCTATGACATCCGCGACGGCGGCGTGCGCCTGCTCGAAGGCGGCGGTGCCAAGACCGGCGCGGCGCAGCAGATCGACATCGCCGAGCTCGGCAAGATCAACGCCAATCTCGACATGAGTCAGATCACCGACGAGCTGGAGCTGGTCAAGGAAGCCTGCAAGCCGTTCGACCTCGAGGCATTTCGCGAGGGCCACCTGACGCCGGTCTATTTCGGCAGCGCGCTGCGCAATTTCGGCGTCGGCGATCTGCTCGAAGGCCTTGGCCGCTACGCGCCGTCGCCGCGCGCGCAGGAGTCGAACCTGCGCAAGGTCGACGCCGCCGAGCCGCGCATGAGCGCCTTCGTGTTCAAGATCCAGGCGAACATGGACCCCAACCACCGCGACCGCATCGCGTTTGCGCGGCTGTGCTCGGGCAAGCTCAACCGCGGCATGAAGGCGAAGCTGGTACGCACCGGCAAGACCATGCCGCTGTCGAGCCCGCAATTCTTCTTCGCCCAGGACCGCTCGGTCGCGGACGAAGCTTTCGCCGGCGACGTCGTCGGCATTCCCAACCATGGCAGCTTGCGCATCGGCGACACCCTGACCGAGGGCGAGGATCTCACCTTCGTCGGCGTGCCGAGCTTCGCCCCGGAAATCGTTCGTCGCGTCCGCCTCACCGATGCGATGAAAGCGAAGAAGTTGAAGGAAGCGTTGCAGCAGATGTCGGAGGAGGGCGTCGTGCAGGTGTTCCGTCCGCGCGACGGTGCGCCGGCGCTGGTCGGCGTGGTCGGCCCGCTGCAGCTCGACGTGCTCAAGGCGCGGCTCGATGCCGAGTATTCGCTGCCCGTCGAATTCGAAATCTCCGAGTTCTCGCTGGCGCGCTGGATCTCCTGCGACGACAAGAAGAAGCTGGAGGCGTTCATCGCCGCCAACAATTCCGGCGTCGCCGACGACGTCGACGGCGATCCGGTGTTCCTGGCCAAGAACGAGTTCTATCTCGGCTACACCAAGGAGCGCGCCGAAGGCATCGTGTTCTCCAACGTCAAGGACGTGAAGAAGAAGGCGTAGCCGCCCGACACTCTCTCGTCATTCCGGGGCATCGCGCAGCGATGAGTCCGCAATCCATTTCGCCTCTTGTTCCGCCGCCCGATGGAATCTCGGCTCGCCCTGCGGGCGCCAGGAATGACGAAAAGACATGCGCTCCCTCACCGCGAGCCTCGCCGTTGCTGTGGGATGATACCCGGTAACGCCGCGCACTTTTCGTCAGGTCATCGGCGCGCTAGTCTTCCTCTCATAAACAGGCGAGGGAGAAGGAAATGCCGGCGGGATCGATTGGCCGTCTTGTGCGGCGGCAGATGATTGCACTGTTCGCTGTGTGTGGACTTGCGTCGGCGACGATCGCAACGGCTGATGCGGCCGAGGTCGTCGCGCTCGGCGCCAGCAACACCTACGGCAAGGGCGTCAATCGCGGCGAGGACTTTCCGGCCCAGCTCGAGGCCATGCTCCACGGCAAGGGCGTTCGGGTGAGCGTCGCCAACGCCGGCATCAACGGTGATACGACCGCCGGGATGCTGTCCCGCTTCGACAGCGCGGTCGATGGATCAACCCGCGTCCTGGTGCTGCAGCCCGGCGGCAACGACGCCCGCAAAGGGGTCGGCGACCAGCGCGCCAGCAGCATCAGCGCCATCATGGCCAAGGCCGCGCAGCGCCGCATCAAGGTCGTGATGGTCGAGAACGGCATGTTCCGTGGCCTGCCGCATCAGGTCGATGGCCAGCACCTCACGCCGGACGGCTATCGCATGCTGGCTGCGGCGCTGTTGCCGCGGGTGATGAGCGGCTTGCGCAAGTAGTTCGGCGGCGGCGAACGCGGAACTTCTTGCGCCAATCCGCCGGCATCACAGCTCGATGATTCCGCGCCGCGCGGCATGCGCGACCGCATCGGTGCGGCCGGTGGCGTCGAGCTTGTCGAGCAGCGAGCCGACGTGGAATTTGGCAGTGTGCACGGAGATGCCGAGGCTGCGCGCGATCTCCTTGTTGGAGCAGCCCTCGGCCATCAGCGCCAGCACGTCGCGCTCGCGCGCGGTGAGCTGAAAATCATCGATTGCCTGGCCGTCGATCCTGTCGTCGCCGCTGCGCGCCTCATCACTGCCATGCAACGGCGCGACGGCGACGTCGGCGCTCTCGCCGGGCGCGACCAGCGTCAGGCCCGTGACATCGCCGAGCAGCGCCGCCAGCCGGTCGGCCAGTTCGGCATCGTCGACCGCGATCGCGATCCTGATCGGCGCGCGCGCCTCCTCGCTCACGCCGGCCTCTCGCCGATGGTCAGGGCGAACTGCACCGGCTCGCCGGCACGCAGCGCTGCGACCTCGACAACGGCGCCGACGCTGTCCGGACCGAGTTCGCGCATCATCGCGCGCATGCCCCTGAACGGCTCCTTGTTGATAGCGGTGATGACGTCACCCTGGCGCAGGCCGGCGGCCGTGGCCGGGCCGCTCTTGTCGAGGCTCATGATCATCGCACCGAGTCCATCGTCGAGCCGGACCGGCTGCAGGCCGGCGCCGAGATAGCCGCGAGCGATGCGACCATGCGTCTCGAGCTTGCTGGCGACCCGTTCGATCGTGGCCGCGGGAATGACGAGCGTGCGGCGCGGGCCGCGCACCGCCATGCCGATCGCATGACCGTCGGCGTTGAGCACCAGGCCGCCTTCGGCGCTGTGCCGCAGCCTGGTGTCGAGCTCGATGCGCGCATCGATGTCGCCGCCGCGCAGGCTGCGCCAGGGACCGGCGGATTTCGACACCATCGCGAGCGCGGCCGTTGGCGTGCCGTGCTCGGCAGCGGCGATGACCGCGAGCGAGCCGAGCGCGGGCATCTCGCCGGAGAGTTGGGCCGGTCCCGCAGTGCCGCCATCGAAGCGGAGCAGGGCGATGTCGGTGGTGTGGTCGCGGCCCGCCACCGTGGCCGGCCTTTGCGTGCCATCGGCAAAGACGAGCACGATTTCGCCTTCGTCCGCCAGCGCCTCGTCGGCGGTGACGACAAGGCCCGGCTTCCAGACGAAGCCCGTGGCGCGGCTGCGGTGCGAGGAGACGGTGAGGACCACAGGCGCGGCTTGCGCGACGGCGGTCGTCAATGCCGACGATAGCGAGACGAGGGCGGACGGATCGGACATGGGACGCTCCAGAATGGGTCTGGTCCCAATTTGGCGTCTCCGAAGCGGTTTCGAAACTACCCGATCAGGTAGTCGACCGGCTTCAGAGCGTCGTCCGCACCTTCGGCAGTGGGAAGGCGAGATCGCCGTGCTTCGAGGTCTTCAGCCCGAGCCCGACCAGCGCCTCGGCAAAGCGCACCGCGGCGGCGACGCCGTCGATCACGGGAATGCCGAGCTCGGTGGAGAGGTCGTGCGCGAGATCGGCCATGCCGGCGCAGCCGAGCACGATGGCGCCGATACCGTCCTCGCGCAGCGCCGCCCGGCATTCGCCGAGCAGCGTGCCGCGGACATTGGCCTCGGGCTTGTCGAGATCGAGCACGGCAACGTCGACCGCGCGCACCCTGCGGCAATGCTGCTCCATGCCGTAATTGCGCACGAGGTGCTCGGCGATCACCTTGGTGCGCGACAGCGTGGTCACGATGCTGAAATGGGTGGCGACGAAGCTCGCCGCATGCATCGCCGCTTCAGCGATGCCGAGCACCGGCACAGCCGATAATTCGCGCGCGGCAAGCAGGCCGGGATCACCGAAGCAGGCGATTACATGGGCGTGGCAACCTTCTGCGTCTCCGGCCTCGACCTCCTTGAGCATGCCGACCGCGGCAATCGCCTCGTCGTAATGGCCTTCGATCGAGGCGGCGCCGAACCGCGCGGTGCGGCCGACGATCCGCGTCGACGGGCTTGCGCTGGCCTGGGCCGCTTTGGCGATCAATTCGGTCATCGTCACCGTCATGTTCGGGTTGATGACGTTGATCACGGTCTCGCTGTGGCTCATCGTCGCGTCCGTTTGTTGTCGCATCCTGCCGTGTTCTAGCCGAGTTCCGCTGTTACGGTCGAGGGCCGTTCGCGATGCGGGAACGCGCAGACGTGAACGGGATTGAGCTTGCGAGTTCTGCGATCGGGATCCAACTTGGATTTCATCCCACTCCGAGAGTCCCATGCTCCGTGTCGTCGTGCTCCTCCTGCTGATGGTGGCCGCTCCGGCCGCCGCCGACGCGCGCCGCCAGCAGATCAATCCGGTGCCGTTCGCGCACACGCCGTGCAGCGTGCTCGACGAGCAGCCGTGCACGCCGTCGTTCTGCAGCGTCTTCGGGCCGTGGCCCTGTATTCCCGAGATGAACTATCCCTATGGCCAGAACCTGCAACTCACGATCGAGAGCCGGCCCGCCAAGGATCAGGAAGCCAAATATCAGAAGCCGGATCACGATCTCGACACGATCGGCGATCTGTTCGCGGCGCTGCGCGCGTGCTGGACGCCGCCGCCGGAGGACAGCGCCCGCGCGGGGATGCAGATGACGGTGCGCTTCAGCTTCAAGCGGACCGGCGAGATGATCTCGCCGCCGCGCGTGACCTTCGTGACCTCAGGCGCGCCGGCCGACGCGCGCGCGACCTATCTGAAGGCGATCAATGCCTCGCTCGACGGCTGCCTGCCGCTGAAGTTCACAAAAGGCCTCGGCGGCGCGCTGGCGGGGCGGCCGATCGCGATCCGCTATGTCGACAACCGGGATTTGAAGAACACGTCGGAGCGGCAATAGCGCCCTGCCGCGCCGTCTCGCACGGCGCGAACCCCACCCACCGATCATTCGGGACGGACGCAACGCGTGCGAACCTCAGCTGGGCGATTGCGCAGCGGGGAATCTCGATATGGTTGCGAAGAACGCAAACCAATCTCGGGATTCCGGGTTCGATGCTGACGCGTCGCCCCGGAATGACGATGTGTGATGGCGAATCGGCAGCGTGCGGCTTGCAGACGGTCTCCGCGCCACGTTGCGAGGCCGCCCCCGGAAATGATACCGATGCCCACGTACAGGTCGTGTGCATGCGAAGGGGGACGCCGTGGGACTTCTGGTGATGGTGGTGGGGCTGGTGCTGTTTCTCGGCGCCCATGTGTTCACGACCCGGCGCGGGGCGCGCGCGCAGGTCATCGCACGGCTGGGCGAGAGCACCTACAAGCTCGTCTACACCGTGGTGGCGCTCGCCGGCCTCGCCCTGATTGTCTGGGGCTTTGCCGAGTACCGCCATGGCGGCGGCTGGATCCAGGTGTGGACGCCGCCGAAGGCGCTCAAGCACATCAATCTCGCCCTGATGCTGCCGGCGGTGATCATGATCGTCGCCGCCCATATCCGCGGCCGCATCTACACCGTGCTGAAGCACCCGATGCTGGCGGGCGTGAAGCTGTGGGCGTTCGGCCACCTGCTCAGCAATGGCGACCTTGGCGGCATCATCCTGTTCGGCTCGATCCTGGCCTGGGCGGTGTTCGACCGCATCTCGCTGAAGCGTCGCGCCGATGCCGGCGGGCCGCCGATTCCGGTCGGCGGCGTCGGCAACGACGTCATCGCGGTGGTGGTCGGCATCATCGTCTATGCCGCGCTGGCCTTCGCGTTCCATCCTGTCGTGCTCGGCATTCCTGTCATCGGAGGTTAGCGATGTCGGTGCAGTCGACCGTCCGCCGCAAGACGGCTCCCGAGATCCGCGCCCGCAAGGGCGGCGAGCCGATCGTGATGCTGACGTCCTACCACGCCCATACCGCGGCGCTGGTGGATCGCCATTGCGATGTGATCCTGGTCGGCGATTCCCTCGGGAATGTGATGCACGGCTTCGAGACCACCGTGCCGGTGACGCTGGAAATGATGATCCTGCAGGGCTGCGCCGTGATGCGCGGCTCGCGCCAGGCGCTGGTGGTGGTCGACATGCCGTTCGGCTCCTACGAGGCCACGAAGGAGCAGGCATTTCATGCGGCGGTGCGGATCCTGAAGGAGACGCAATGCGGCGCGGTCAAGCTCGAGGGCGGGGCGCGGATGGCCGAGACGGTGGCCTTCCTCAGCGAGCGCGGCATTCCGGTGATGGGCCATGTCGGCCTGACGCCGCAATCGATCAATACGCTCGGCTCGTTCCGGGCCCAGGGCCGCGACGAGGCGGATTGGGCTGCGATCGAGAACGACGCTGCGGCGATCGCACAGGCTGGCGCGTTCTCGGTGGTGATCGAGGCCGTGGCCGAGCCGCTGGCGCGCAAGATCACGCAGCAGATCGCGATCCCCACCATCGGCATCGGCGCCAGCGTCGCCTGCGACGGCCAGGTGCTGGTTTTGGAGGACATGCTCGGCCTGTCGCCGCGGGCGCCGAAATTCGTCCGCCGCTACGGCAATCTCGGTCCGGCGATCGACGAGGCGATCGAACGCTACGCGGCCGACGTGCGTACCCGTGCGTTTCCGGCGGCGGAACATGTCTACGGAATGAGGTCAAAGACCTGATGGGCGCCTCTCGCTTGGTCGTCCCGTTGGCGCGGTGGTGCGCGCGGCGTCACGGGATGAATCGCCGGCGCTGGCGGAGATAGCCAAGCGCGTCATCCCTTGGCTATGTTTCAGGCTGGTCCGCATCGCGGCGAACAACGACAAGAAGCCAAGCTCGGGGAAACTCCATGGACTGGTCGACCTATGTAACGCCGCCGATGCGGCGCGAAGCCCGTTTCGGCGATCGCGTGGTTCCGTTGTTCACGGAGCGGCCCGCGAACATCTGGGCCATGGTCGAAGAAGCGGTGGAGCGCAACGGCGACGGCGAGGCGCTGGTCTACGGGGCCGTGCGGCTGTCGTGGCGCGAGGTCGCCGAGACCGCCGCGCGGATCGCCGGCGGGCTGCAGGCGAGGGGATTGCAGAAGGGCGACCGGCTCGCGGTGCTGCTCGGCAATCGCATGGAATTCGTGCTCACGCTGTTTGCTGCGGCCAAGCTCGGGCTGATCACGGTGCTGCTGTCGACCCGGCAGCAGACGCCGGAAATCGCCTATGTGCTGAACGATTGCGGCGCCCGGCTGCTGCTGCACGAGGCGGCGTTGGCGGACCGGTTGCCGGCCGCTGCGGAAACGCCGGAGCTGGCGGGGCGCATTGCCGTCGATGATCGTCCGGCGCGGTCGGATTTTGCAGCGCTGGCCGATCATGCTGCGCACGAAAATCACGTCGAGGTGACTGAAGAGGACACTGCGATGATCCTCTACACCTCCGGCACCACTGGCCGGCCGAAAGGCGCGATGCTCGCCCATTGCAACATCGTGCACTCCTCGATGATCTACGAGGCGTGCCTGGGGCTGACGCCCGCCGACCGCTCGATCGCCGCCGTGCCGCTCGGCCATGTCACCGGCGTCGTCGCCAACATCACCAGCATGGCACGCTGCGCCGGCACCTTGATCATCATGCCGGAGTTCAAGGCCGGCGAGTATCTGAAGCTCGCGGCGCGCGAGCGCGTGACCTACACGGTCATGGTCCCGGCGATGTACAATCTCTGCCTGCTGCAGCGCGACTTCGACAGTCATGACCTGTCGTCGTGGCGCATCGGCGGCTTCGGCGGCGCGCCGATGCCGGTCGCGACCATCGAGAAGCTCGCAGCCAAGGTTCCCGGCCTGCGGCTGGTCAACGCCTATGGCTCGACCGAGACCACCTCGCCGGCGACCCTGATGCCGCCTGATCTCACCGCCCGTCAGATCGACAGCGTCGGGCTGCCGTGTCCGGGCGCCAGCATCCTGGTGATGGACGGGCAGGGGCGAGAGCTGCCACGTGGCGAGATCGGCGAGATCTGGATCGGCGGCGGCCAGGTCATCAAGGGTTACTGGAACAATCCCAGGGCCACTGCCGAGAGCTTCACTGCCGGCTATTGGCACTCCGGCGACCTCGGCTCGATCGATGCCGACAATTTCGTCCGGGTGTTCGACCGGCAGAAGGACATGATCAATCGCGGCGGGCTGAAGATCTACTCGGCCGAGGTCGAATCGGTGCTGGCGAGCCACCCGGCGGTGGTCGAGAGCGCGATCATCGCCCGGCCATGTCCGGTGCTCGGCGAGCGGGTGCACGCGGTGGTCGTGACCCGCGAGCCGATGAGCGCCGAAGCCCTGCGCAGCTGGTGCGCCGAGCGGGTCTCGGATTACAAGGTCCCGGAAACCCTGACCGTGACCGTGGACCCTTTGCCGCGCAACGCCAACGGCAAGGTGATGAAACGGCAGTTGCGCGAGGCCTTGACGGCGTGATAGCCGCGTTCGGACCTTGTGGCAGAACCGGGGAGTAACGCCTTGATTCGGCTGGACTCGCCTTGCCACCGCCATGCCGATGCGGTATCGGCGCCGGCGCGCGGGCAACGGGCCGCTCGCGCGGCACTTCAAACCCATGCGCGCGCGCTCGCAGCGAACCTGACGGGATGTCCTTAGGTGTCTGAATTCATTGATGAAGTAGACGAGGAGGTCCGTCGGGAACAGCTCAAGAAGCTGTGGGACCGCTACTCGATCTTGATCATCGCCATTGCCGTGCTGATCATCGCCGGCGTCGGCGGCTGGCGCGGCTACCAGTATCTCGAGGGTCAGAAGGCGGCCGAAGCCGGCTCGGCCTTCAACAAGGCCCTCGAACTCTCCGAGCAGAACAAGCATGCCGAGGCGGAGAAGGCCTTTGCGGATGTCGCGGCCACGGCCCCATCGGGATACCGCATGCTGGCCCGCTTCCACCAGGCCGCCGAGGCCGCGATGCGCGACAAGGCGGCTGCCGTGAAGCTCTATGACGAACTCGCCGCCGACCGCAGCATCGGGGCCGAGCAGCAGTCGATGGCGCGGCTGCGCGCGGCCGGCCTGCTGGCCGACACGGCGCCTTACGCCGACCTCAAGCAGCGCCTCGAAGGCGAAACGGCGCCCGGCGCGCCGTTCCGCCACGCCGCCCGCGAATTGCTGGCGCTGTCGGCGTGGAAGGCCAATGATGCCGCGGCGGCCCGTCAATGGCTCGACATGATTGCGCTGGATGGTGAGACCCCGCCGGGCCTGCGCTCGCGCGCCGAAGCGCTGCAGGCGCTGTTGCCTGCAGTCGCCAAGAGCTGATCGCGGACCTCGCGATGGCGAAACCGAGTTGATTGGAACGACGATCATGCGCCGCCCCCAACGTGCCATTGCCCTGACGGTCCTCATTGCGCTTTCCGGCGTGCTGGGCGGCTGCGCGAGCGGGGGAAGTTTCGACCCCTCGGACATGCTCGACTTCCTGGACACCAAGAAGAAGCTGCCGGGCGACCGCAAGCCGGTGTTCCCGGAGGGCGTGCCGGGTCTCGAGCAGGGCGTGCCGAAGGAACTCTACAAGGGTGCGCAGCAGCAGCCGATGACCGACCCGGGCGCTCAGGCGGCTACGCCGCCGGCGCCTCCGGTGGAGGAGCCCAAGGGCAGAAAAGGCCGGCGGCAGGCGGCCGTGAACAACCCGACGACGGCCGATCCGCAGGATGGCGAGGCTGCCGCGGTCGAGGAGGGCGCTGCCGCCGTTCCGCCGGCACCGAAGCCCAAGAAGATCGTGCGCCGCCGCACCACGGCACCACCGCCGGATGATGCTGCCCCGGCGCAGCAGCCGGCGGCCCAGCGATCCGGCGGCGGCTTCCCGGCGCCGATGCCGAGCGGCTCCTTCAGCCGTTAATCTCACCTGCGAATCGGCGGATCGCCCGTTCGGTTTTGCGGCCGAATGCGCTAAAGCTGCGCGCTCACGCGCACGGATCATCATGCCCTTCACCATCGCCATCATCGGCCGGCCCAATGTCGGCAAGTCGACCCTGTTCAACCGTCTGGTCGGGCAGAAGCTGGCGCTCGTCGACGACATGCCGGGCGTCACGCGCGACCGCCGCGAGGGCGAAGCTAAGCTGTTCGATCTCAACTTCACGATCATCGACACCGCCGGCCTCGACGAGGGGCCGAAGGGCTCGCTGACCGCGCGCATGCAGGAGCAGACGGAGACCGCGATCGCGCTCGCCGACGCGCTGTTCTTCGTGATCGATGCCCGCATCGGCCTGACGCCCGCCGACCGCGCCTTCGCCGATTTCGCCCGCCGCGCCGACAAGCCGGTGCTGTTGCTCGCCAACAAGAGCGAGGGCAAGCATGGCGAGCTCGGCGCCATGGAATCTTACGCGCTCGGCCTCGGTGATCCCATCCAGATCTCGGCCGAGCACGGCGAGGGCATGGGCGAGCTCTATGACGCCGTCAGCAAGCTCGTGCCGCCCACGGACGATGAGGAGGACGAGCACGAGGAGACCGACGAGGAACGCGCCAACAGGCCGATCCGGGTCGCGATCGTCGGCCGTCCCAACGCCGGCAAGTCGACCCTGATCAACCATCTGCTCGGCGAGGAGCGGCTGCTCACGAGTCCCGAGGCCGGTACGACGCGCGATTCGATCGCGGTCGAAATCGAGTGGAAGGGCCGCGGCTTCCGCATCTTCGACACCGCAGGTCTGCGCCGGCGCTCGCGCATCGAGGAGAAGCTGGAGAAGCTGTCGGTGGCCGATGCGCTGCGTGCGGTGCGCTTCGCCGAGGTGGTCGTGCTGATGATGGATGCGCAGAACCGCTTCGAGGAGCAGGATCTGCGCATCGCCGATCTGATCGAGCGCGAGGGGCGTGCGCTGGTCATCGCCGTCAACAAATGGGACCTGATGGACGGCAACCCCGGCCAGATCTCGATGCTGCGCCGCGATGCCGACCACTGGCTGCCGCAGGTCGCGGGCGCGCCGATCGTGGCGGTGTCGGGCCTGATGGGCGAGGGCATCGACCGGCTGATGCAGGCGATCGTCGAAGCCTACGCGATCTGGAACCGGCGCGTGCCGACCGCGGCGCTGAACCGCTGGTTCGAGCAGGCGATCGCCGACAACCCGCCGCCGGCGGTGTCGGGCCGCCGGCTCAAGCTGAACTACATCACCCAGACCAAGGCGCGACCGCCGAGTTTCGTGCTGTTCTGCTCGCGGGCCGACGCGATCCCGCAATCGTACCTGCGCTATCTCACCAACTCGATGCGCGAGACCTTCGAGCTGCCGGGCACGCCGGTGCGCATCACCCTGCGCGAGAAGGCCAACCCGTTCGCGCACAAGCGCAAGCGGCCGAACTGATCAGTTGCGTCAGCGGAAGCGGTCCGGCCATGGAAGCAAGCCCGCCGAGCATCGCGACAGAAGATGCGCCGGCCCCACGCCGCGGCGCCGTCGCCTTCATCTTCGTCACCATCCTGCTCGACATGCTCGCGCTCGGGCTGATCATGCCGATCCTGCCGAAGCTGATCGAGAGCTTCGTGGGCAACGACACTGCGCAGGCGGCGCGCATCTTCGGCCTGTTCGGCACCGCCTGGGCGCTGATGCAGTTCGTGTTCTCGCCGGTGCTCGGCAGCCTGTCCGACCGCTTCGGCCGGCGGCCGGTGATCCTGCTGTCGAACTTCGGCTTGGCCGCGGACTACGTGCTGATGGCGCTGGCGCCGTCGCTCGCGTGGCTGTTCGTGGGGCGCCTGATCTCCGGAGTCACCTCGGCCAGCATCTCGACGGCTTTCGCCTACATCTCTGACCTGACGCCGCCCGACCGGCGTGCGGCGATCTTCGGGCGCATCGGCGCGGCGTTCGGCGCGGGCTTCGTGCTCGGTCCTGCCACCGGCGGCCTGCTCGGCGACATCGACCCGCGGCTGCCGTTCTGGGCTGCAGCCGCGCTCAGCTTCGCCAACGCGCTGTACGGACTTCTGGTGCTACCGGAATCGCTGCCGTCAAAGCGGCGCAGTCCGTTCCGATGGCGAGCCGCGAGCCCGCTCGGCGCGCTGCAATTGCTGCGCTCGGATCGCATCCTCGGCGGACTGTCGGTCGTCAACTTCATCACCCAGCTCGCTCATGTCGTGCTGCCGTCGACCTTCGTGCTCTACGCGACCTATCGCTATGGCTGGGATACGCGCACGGTCGGGCTGACGCTGGCGATGGTCGGCATCTGCGCCATGGTGGTGCAGGGCGGGGCGGTGGGGCTGATCGTCCGCCTGCTCGGCGAGCGCGGCGCGCTGATGCTCGGCCTGTCCGCGGGGACGGTGGGCTTCCTGATCTTCGGCCTTGCGCCGACCGGGCCGTTGAGCTGGCTCGGCATTCCCGTGATGGCGCTGTGGGGCGTCTCGGGCGCGGCCATGCAGGCTTTGATGACCCGCCTCGTCCCACCGGACAGGCAGGGCCAGCTACAGGGCGCGACGTCGAGCGTGCAGAGCGTGGCCCAGCTCGCAGGTCCCTTCCTGTTCACGCTGACCTTTGCCTATTTCATCGGAGCGGCCGCGCCGGCGCATCTACCCGGCGCGCCGTTCCTGCTGGCGTCGGCGTTGCTGATCGTCGCTCTCCTGATTGCGGTGCGGACGCTGTCCTCGGCAAAGAGCAGCTAGAGTAGCGCGCCGGCCTGAAGGTTCTCATCCCCTGACCCCACCGATGCAGCTCTCGCGCTCTCGCGGGACGGGGATTGCGCACGCTTCAAAATAGGTCAATAGTGCTGACATAAATAGCCGGATCACGGGAGGAATATTGGTGAGCTGGAAGCCCGTCTACGCGCGCCGCGCGGATCGCATGAAGGCATCGGAGATCCGCGAGCTGCTCAAGGTGCTGGAGCGGTCCGGCATGATTTCGTTCGCCGGCGGCATCCCCGATCCCGCGCTGTTTCCTGTAGCAGCGGCGGCGCAGGTCTATGCCGCTGCGCTGGCGTCGCCCGACGTGGCTTCCGCTGCTCTGCAATATGCCGTCAGCGAGGGCTACGGTCCGCTTCGCCAGTGGATCGCCGAGCACATGACCACGCAGGGCATAGCGGCCTCGCCAGACAACATCCTCGTCACCGCGGGATCGCAACAGGCGCTCGATTTTCTCGGCAAGCTGCTGCTCACGCCCGCGGATACGGCGCTCGTCACCGTTCCCACCTATCTTGGCGCGCTGCAGGCCTTTTCGGCCTACGAGCCGCGTTACGATTCGATCGGTCCACGCGCTGCGAACCGCCCCCCGGCCTCCTACGCGGACGAAGCCGCGAAAGAAGCTGCGGGGGCGCGCGTGAAGTTCGTCTATGTCGTGCCGGACTTTGCCAATCCGACCGGTGAGACGTTGTCGCGTTCGGCGCGCGCCGATGTCCTGGATCTCGCCGGCGAGCTGGACGTGCCGGTGTTGGAGGACAGCGCCTATTCTGCCTTGCGTTTCGACGGCGACGAGATGCCGTCGCTGCAGTCGTTGGACGTCCGTCGCCGCGGCTCGCTCGATGCTTCCCGCGTCATCCATCTCGGAACGTTCTCGAAGACGGTCGCGCCGGGCCTGCGCATCGGCTGGGTTTGTGCATCGCGCGCCATCATCAGCCGTCTCGTCCTCATCAAGCAGGCGAGCGACCTCAACGTGTCAGCGATCAATCAGATCGTGATGCACAGGCTCGTGAAAGACGGAGGGCATGCCGGGCTGATCGCACGGGCGCGCGCGCATTATCGGCTCAAGCGCGATGCGATGCTGAGGGCACTCGAGGCACAGATGCCGTCAGAAGCGAGGTGGACGCGCCCCGACGGCGGGTTCTTCGTCTGGCTCACCCTGCCGGACGGCGTGTCCGGTGCCGCCTTGCTCGACCGGGCCATGAATCAGGCCCAGGTGGCGTTCGTTCCCGGGGCAGCCTTCTTCCACGACGGCAGCGGCACCAACACGATCCGCCTGTCCTATTCGCTGCCCGAGGAGGCCGTGATCGAGGAAGGCATCGGCCGCCTCGCGAGTCTGCTGCGCTGACGATGACGTGATTCTGCGCAGCGAATGTCGTATCGTCTGCGCAGCGGCACTGGCGGGACGCGATGCTAATCCACCGCATCCCGCATCGGAGCTATCGGCTTACTTCTTCACCAGCGGGCACTCGCTGGCCTCGAGCGGCTTGGCGGCATCCTCAGGCGCGATCTTGGCGATCAGCTTGTAGTAGTCCCACGGATATTTGGACTCTTCGGGCTTCTTGACCTCGAACAGATAGGCCGGGATCAGGCGGCGGCCGTCGGCGCGCAGCGGGCCCTTGCCGAACAGCGGATCGTCGGTCGGAATCTCCTTCATCTTGGCCACGACCTTGGCGCCGTCATGCGGATTGCCGCCGAGTGCCTCGAGCGTCTTCAGGTAGTGCAGCGCGCCGGCGTAGACGCCGGCCACCGTCATCGACGGCATCGTGCCCTTCGGTGACAGCTTCTGGAAGCGGTTGGACCAGGCGCGGGTCTGCTCGTTCAGGTCCCAGTAGAACGACTCGGTGAAGGTCAGGCCCTGCGCGACCTTGAGCCCGAGCGCATGCACGTCGTTGACGAACAACAACAGCGCGGCGAGCTTCTGGCCGCCCTGGACGATGCCGAATTCGGAAGCCTGCTTGATCGAGTTGGTGGTGTCGCCGCCGGCGTTGGCAAGGCCGATGACCTTGGCCTTCGACGATTGCGCCTGCAGCAGGAAGGACGAGAAGTCCGCGGTATTGAGCGGATGCTTGACCGAACCGAGCACCTTGCCGCCACTGCTGGTCACGACTGCGGAGGTGTCGCGCTCCAGCGCATGGCCGAAGGCGTAGTCGGCGGTGAGGAAGAACCAGGTGTCGCCGCCGGCCTTGGTCAGCGCCTTGCCGGTGCCATTGGCGAGCATGTAGGTGTCGTAGGTGAAGGAGATGGTGTTGGCGTTGCAGGCCTTGCCGGTGAGGTCGGCAGTGGCCGCGCCGGAGTTCAGGAGGATCGAGTTCTTCTCCTTGACCAGATTGGAGACGGCCAGCGCCACGCCGGAGTTCGGCGTGTCCATGATCACGTCGACCTTCTGGGTGTCGATCCACTGCCGGCCGATGTTGACGCCGACGTCGGGCTTGTTCTGGTGGTCGCCGCTGATGACCTCGATGGTCCAGCCCTTGGCCTTCAGGCCTGAATCCTCGACCGCCATGTTGACGGCTGCGACCGAGTTGGGCCCGCCGATGTCGGCATACAGGCTGGACATGTCGTTGAGCACGCCAATCTTGACGACCTTGTCGTCGGCGAAGGCGGAGCCGGCAAAGCTGAGCGTGGTGGCAGCAAGCAACGCGGCCATCCGCCGCGTATGAGACGTTGTCATCGAAGTCCTCCCTGGTGTCGTGTCACGGCGGGGCTTCTTGGGCGCCCTTTGCCGTCGGTCTCCCTGGATAGCCGGTCTTGTGAGTTGCGGCAATGCGCCAAAAGGCGCGAGACGCGCGCAAGGTTTGTGCGTTTCGCTTGAGCGTTAACGCAGGGCGTCCGAGGTCAGCCGGAATTTCTGGATGCGCTTACCGGTGTCGACCTCGGCGGTATAAACGTTGCCCTGCCGGTCGACAGCCATCGCGTGCACCCAATGGAATTGGCCGGCATTGCGGCCATTGTGGCCGAAGCTGCCAACCACGCTGCCGTCATCCCGCCTGATGATGCGGATCTCGTTGTTCTCGCCATCGGCAGACAGCAGGTAGGTCTGCTTCGGATCCGGCCAGATCGCGATGTCCCACACCGCGCCATTGCCGAGCGTGTTCTTTTCGAAGAACCATTCGGTCACGAATGTCCCGTCCTTCCTGAACACCTGGATGCGGTCGTTGATGCGGTCGCAGACATAGACGAGACCGTCATCGGCGATCTTCACGCAGTGTACGGGATTGCCGAATTGCTGGGCGACCGGTGCCTTGGGATCATACGGTGGCTGCTTGGCATCATCAGGGACATGGCCGTAGGCTCCCCAATGCCGCTTGTAGGCGAGGGTGGTGGCATCGAACACGATGACGCGGCGGTTGCCGTAGCCGTCGGCGACGTAGATCTCGTTCGCCTCCTTGTCGATCGCTGTCTCCGCGGGCTTGCCGAGCTGGGTGGTGTCGTTGGAGCCCTTGCTCGGCGCCATCGTTCCGATCTGAGCGACGAACTTGCCATCGAGCGTGAACTTCAGGATGGCGTTGTCATTGTCGGCATTGCCGCCGATCCAGACGAAGCCGCGTTCGTCGACCTCGATGCCATGCTCGCGGCCGACCCATTCATAGCCCGGGCCCGGGCCGCCCCAGGCGCGCAAGAGATTGCCGTCGGTATCGAATTCGAGCACCGGGGGCGCCGGCATGCAGCATTTCGATCGCGGCGGATTGAGCGTGGCGCCTTTCTCGTCGTCGGTCAGCGAGCGCGGCCGGTGAATGACCCAGATGTGGCCCTGGTGATCAACCGTGATGCCGCCGACCTGGCCGAGGATCCAGTTGTTGGGGAGCTGCTTCGGCCAGGACGGCTCGACCGCGAACGCGGGCACCTCCGCTGCGGCGCTGGTGCCGCGAGAGAAGAGGACGTTGCCGGCCGCAACGGCGAACAGCAGAATGACCAGGGCAGGCCTTGTCGCGCGTCCGCGTCGTGCTCGCGTCATACCGTCCTCCCCGATATGTGCTGCGGTCATCCGCTTATGAGCGCAGTCAATCGCGAGCATGGCGGAGTGTCAATCGCGCGGGGGGACGCCGATCGGCAGGCTCAGACCGGCGCCTGCTCCACCGCTTCCTTTTTCGGCGGCGTCCGCAACTTGGGCGGCCGCAAAAAGCGCGTCAGCATGAGCCGCAGATGCTCACTGCTCTGCTTGATATCGACCGCCGGATTGCGGATCGGCAGCGCACGTGCGCCGTCGACGATCACGAACAGGATGTTCGCGGTCGCCTCCGGATCGAGGCGGGGATCGACCTCGCCGCGGCCCTGTGCCTTGGTGAGGAAGTCGACCAGCAGCGCCCGCATCGCGCGCGCATGCGCGTGGACGATGGCGGCAAAGTCGGCATTGCGACAGGCCTCGGCCAAGGCCTCGGCGCTGAGGACCTGGGCCTGCGGCTGGTGAATGCTGGCGCTCTCGAGCTCTTGCACCAGGGCGTCGATCACGTCGGGCGAGGCCAGGATTGCCTGGAGGCGCGATGCAGCGTGGCTCAGATTCTGCTCGACCAGCGCCTGGATCATCGCCTCCTTGCTGGGAAAGTAATGATAGAGGTGGCCCGGGCTGATCTTCGCCGCAGCGCAGATGTCGGTGGTGCTGGCGCCGTGGAATCCGTTCCTGACGAAGCACGACAGGGCGGCCTGGAGAATCCCCTGGCGCTTCTGCTCGTGCTTGACCGGATCGACCTTTCTCATCGCGCGTCCCGTCGGGCCAACTCTCGCCACATTCGTCGTTTCCGCCAACTGCTTGTAATATAAAATAATATTTCTCGCCGCTCTAATCTAGAGAATTGGATCTAGTTTAGTTGGACAAGCGCTGCTGCTTGTGAGACTTAATTAGAGTGAGCTATCTATCAATGGGTCTCCCCGCTACGATGCGTCTCGCTCCGCTGAAGTCGACGGCCCTGATTTCCCTGGCGCTGGCAACGGCCGGCTGCGCCACTGCTCCGCTCGAGCGGGCCGGCTCGCTCAAGAATTACGATCGCCTCGCCGATGCCAACGGCCTGGTGACGCGCGCGCAGATCAAGGCCAACAAGAAGGAGCTGCTCGAGGCCAAGACGATCCGGATCGAGCCGACCGCGTTTCCGCCGCGTCCCGACATCGCCCTCGACGAGAACGAGCGCAAGCTGGTGGCCAACGTCATCAGCCGCGAAATGTGCCTGCGTCTCAGCGAGCGATTCCAGATCGTCGGACCCCGCGAGGAGGCGGATCTGACGGTCAAGGCGACCGTCACCCATGCCACGGCGACCAACGCGACCGCATCGGCAGCCTCGCAGGCGGCGTCCATCGCCAAGAGCGTCGCGCTGCCGGGCGTTCCCGTGCCGGTGCCCCGGCTGCCGGTCGGGCTCGGCACGCTGTCCGTCGAGGCCGAGGCGCGCGACTTTGCCGGCTTCCAGAAGGCCGCGATGGTGTGGGCGCGCGGCGCCAACTCGGTCTCCAATGCGCGGATGGCCAATGACGGCGACGCCTACGACCTCGCTTCCGAGTTCGGCGCCGACTTCGCCAAGTTGGTGTCGACCGGCGAGTCGCCGTTCTCAGGCGTCCCGTCGCTGGCCTCGCTGCCTTCGGTGTCGAGCGTGCCGGCCAAGCTGGGTGGCGCTCCCAAATATGCCGCATGTGAGCAGTACGGACGCTTCCCCGGCCTGAAGGGCTTTGTCGGTGCCGGCCTGGGCCTGCCGCCGGGCTGGACTGACAAGGGCGCCGACGAGGCCAGGCCCGACGCGCGGCAGCCGTCGCCGGAGATCGCAAGCGTGGAGCAGCAAGCGTCGCGATGAAGTCTGCCGCCTCGTTCCGCGCGCTTGTCCCGCGTATCCTGCTCGCGTTCGCCGCGTCGCTGTTGCTGGCGGCCTGCGCAGCCATCATGCCGCGCAACGCGCTGCCGGAAGCGGCTGCCGTCAGCGCCGACCCGGTCGGCTTCCGCAACGTCCGCTACTGGGGTGATGAGCCGGCGCCGCGCTTTGCCGAGGCCGCGATGTCGCGCGCGTCGGCCGAAATCCCGATCTCGCGTCCGCTGAATTTCCTCGCGATCTCCGGTGGTGCCGAGAACGGTGCGTTCGGCGCCGGGCTTCTGGCCGGCTGGGGCGAGGCCGGGAACCGGCCGTCGTTCGACATGGTGACGGGCGTCAGCTCCGGCGCGCTGATCGCGCCGTTCGTCTTCCTGGGGCGCGAGCACGACGACAAGCTGCGCGAGATCTTCACCGCCTATGAGCGCAAAGACATTTTCACGGTCAACGTTCCCGGCCTGCTCCAGGGCTCGGCGCTGGCCGACAACACGCCGCTGTCGCGGCTGATCGAGAAATATGTCGATCGCGAGTTTCTCCGCGACGTTGCGCGCGAGAGCAGCAAGGGCCGGGTGCTGCTGGTTGGCACCACCAATCTCGATGCGCAGCGTCCGGTGCTGTGGGACATGGGCCGCATCGCAGCAGCCGATACGCCCGAGGCGATCGCCCTGTTCCGTCAGGTGCTGCTGGCCTCCGCGACCGTGCCGGGCGCCTTCGCCCCGGTTCGCATCAAGGTGCGGATCGGCGACAAGGACTACGACGAGCTGCATGTCGACGGCGGCGTCACCCGGCAGGTCTTCATCGGACCTTCGGTGCTGCGCCTCGTCTCCGGCCGCGGCCCGCGCAGGAGCGTGAGCGGCGCACATCTCTACGTCATTCGTAACGCCCGCATCGATCCGCAATGGGACAGCGTCGGCGCCGACGTGCTCTCGGTGACGCAGCGCTCGCTGTCGACCCTGATCAAGAACCAGGGCATCGGCGACATCTACCGCATCTACTCGGTGGCGAAGTTCAACGGCATCGACTTCAACCTCGCCAGCGTGCCGGCCGATTTCCAGGTCAAGGCCGACGGCCCGTTCGATCGCACCTACATGACCGCGCTGTTCGATCGCGGCCACGACATGGGCCAGCGCGGCTATCCCTGGGTGAAGAGCCTGCCGGGGCTGCAGTCCAACGAGCACGGCATCACGGCGCAGGGGGCCACGCGCACGATGGCGGCGGCCGCCCGATGAACTTCCGCCGGGCCTGCTTGCGATTGACGTGGCACGTGACCTTGCGTTCAGCGCTGGGGAGCGCGGCGCTGTTGACGTCCGTGCTGCTCGGCGGCTGCGCGACCTCGGGCACGACGCCATCGTCCGACACGGCGCAGTACGGCAATACGTACAACTATCTCCCGGTGAACGACGTGCCGCATGACGACCAGCGCCCGGTGCTGACGCCGGAGCAGCAGGAGAAGCTGCGCAAGGAGCTGACGGCAGTGCGCGATCGCCAGGCGCCGGCTGCGGCGAAGGCGTCTGCGGACAAGGCTGCGGCGGCCAAGCCTTCCGCGGCGAACTCGGCTGCCGCCAATCCGACCGCAAGATAACAACGAGATTCCGGACTCAAGGCCTGCGGCCTTGCCCCGGAATGACGGTGGTTGCGCAGGGCTACGCCGGCGGCTGGAAGCTCTTCAGGGTGCGCGTCTTGTACTCGTAGAGCTTGCCGGTCTCGGTCCACGACGGCAGGCACATCGGCACGATGAACTCGGCGACCTGATCGGGCGTTTCGAGCGTCATCGGATCTTCGCCGGGGAACACCGTGGCGCGCATGCGGGTCCGGATCGGGCCTGGGCTGAACAGGTTCACGCGCAGCCGCGTCCGCTCGGTCTCGTGCGCCCACACCCGTGCCAGCGTCTCCAGCGCGGCCTTGGTGACCGCGTAGGGGCCGAGATAGGCCTGGGCCTTGTGGGCGGCGCCTGACGTGAGAAACACCGCGCGGCCGGCGTCGGAGGCCTTCAGCAGCGGCTCCATGCAGCGGATCAGCTGGAAGTTGGCGGAGAGGTTGACGGCGACGACGTCGTTCCAGGGCTTCAGGTCGATATGGCCGAGCGGCGACGACGGGCCGGGCACGGCGGCATTGCCGACGAGAATGTCGAGCTTGCCGTGGCGCGCGTGCAGCGCGGCGCCGAGCCGGGCGATGCCGTCGCTGTCGGTCATGCTCAGCGGCACCAAGGTGGCGCCGTTGCCGGTGTCTTTCCGGATCTCGTCGTCGAGCTCCTCCAGCCCGCCCTGGGTGCGGGCAACGGCGATGACATGCGCACCGGCGCGGGCGAGCGCGCGGGCGGTCGCATGGCCGATGCCGCGCGAGGCGCCGGTGACGAGGGCAATACGATTGGCGAGGGGAAGGGTCATGGTCGCAAATCTCTGACGTCGTCGTCCCGGCGAAAGCCGGGACCCATACTCCGCGGCGGTTATGAGGGAGTTGGCTGTCTGTGGCTAGTCCTGCCCGCCAAGGACGGCTGGCGATGATGGGTCCCGGTTTTGGCCGGGACGACAGCTCACGACGCATCGTCATTCCGGGGCGAGGCCGCAGGCCTCGAACCCGGAATCTGGAGATGATACGGGGATCAGCAAGCTCGGGATTCCGGGTTCGATGCTGCGCATCGCCCCGGAATGACTGCGTGTGGAAAGAACCTCAGCTCGCCTCGGCCAACAGCGACAGCTGATGCTGGGTCGACTCGACCATCGCCTGGTCCGTGAGGTGGGTGGGATAGCTGCCGGTGAAGCAGTGGTCGGAGTATTTCGGTGCGGCCGGATCACGGGCCGGCTCGCCCATGGCGCGGTACATGCCGTCGATCGACAGGAACGCCAGCGAATCCGCGCCGATCAGCTCGCGCATCTCCTCGAGCGAATGCGTCGCCGCCAAGAGGCCGCCACGGTCCGGCAGGTCGATGCCGTAATAGTCGGGATAGAGGATCGGCGGCGAGGCGAGGCGGAAATGCACCTCCGTGGCACCGGCGTCGCGCATCATGCGTACGATCTTGCGCGAAGTGGTGCCGCGCACCAGCGAGTCGTCGATCAGGATGATGCGCTTGCCCTCGATCGCGGCGCGGTTGGCCGAGTGCTTCATGCGCACGCCGGATTCGCGGATCGCCTGGGTCGGCTGGATGAAGGTGCGGCCGACATAGTGATTGCGGATGATGCCGAGCTCGAACGGCACGCCGGAATGCTGGCTGTAGCCGATCGCCGCCGGCACGCCGGAGTCCGGCACCGGCACCACGACGTCGACGTCGGGATGGCTCTCGCGCGCGAGCTGCGCGCCGAACGCCTTGCGTACCTCGTAGACCGAGCGGCCGCCGACCACGGAATCGGGCCGCGCGAAATAGATGTATTCGAACACGCACGGACGCGCCGGCTTCGGCGGGAACGGCTTGTGGCTGTGCGCGCCGGTCTCGTCGAAGATCACGACCTCGCCCGGCTCGATGTCGCGGATGTAGCGCGCGCCGATCATGTCGAGCGCGCAAGTCTCCGACGCCAGGATCGGGCAGCCTTCGAGCTCGCCATAGACCAGCGGGCGGATGCCGAGGGGATCGCGGGCGCCGATCAGCTTCTTGTTGGTCATGCAGACCAGCGAGTAGGCGCCTTCGAGTGCGCGTAGCGCCTCGATGAAGCGATCGATGAAGTTGGTGCGGCGGGAATGCGCGACGAGATGCAGGATCACCTCGGTGTCGGTGGTCGACTGCATGATGGCGCCGGCGCGCACCAGCTCGCGGCGCAGGGTGAGACCGTTGGTGAGGTTGCCGTTGTGGCCGACCGCGAAGCCGCCGGCATTGAGCTCGGCGAACAGCGGCTGCACGTTGCGCAGGATGGTCGCGCCGGTCGTGGCGTAGCGAACGTGGCCGATCGCGGCATTGCCGGGCAGGCGCTCGATCACCTCGCGGCGGGAGAAGGTGTCGCCGACGAGACCCAGGCGGCGCTCGCTGTGGAAGCGCGCGCCATCGTAGGAGACGATGCCGGCTGCCTCCTGGCCGCGATGCTGGAGCGCATGCAGGCCGAGCGCGGTGATCGCGGCGGCGTCATTGTGCCCATAAATGCCGAACACGCCGCACTCTTCGCGCAGCGTGTCTCCGTCAAGGTCTGGGTCTCTGAGGTAGGCTTGAGGTCCGAAGTCCAGATCCGCGTGGGAGTCCATTTGGGCTTCGCCGGAAGAATCGTGGTGCTGGTCCATCGCGCCTCTCTTCTGGGCTAGGCTCACTTGGCCGCGGGTTTCTCGATCAGCTTCTTCAAGCTGTCGCGGGCAGGCTTGCTGTACCCATCGCCGCCCACTCCGGGCGACTCGGTGTCAGTCTGGTCGTCGTCCGGCTTGTTCTTCTTGAATTTCTTTAAAATGGTGTTCTCGGGATCATCAGGCAAGAGCGACATCAGCCAATCCCCGGTTCCCTGCAGGACCACGCGGGACTTGGCCCCGGTGACCCAGTCCGGACGCTGCTTGTCCGGCACCAGCCAGCTGAAGAACAGGAAGGCGACGACCACGATCAGGAGGCCACGGCCCAGTCCGAACAGGAATCCCAGGGTGCGGTCGAGCGCGCCGATGCGCGAATCGAGGATCATGTCGGAGATCTTGACCGTGATCACCGAGACGATGAGCAGGGTGCCCACGAAAGTACCGGCAACGACCACGACGCTGGCGACGGTATCGTTGTTGAAATAGGTCTTGGCGGTCGGCAGCAGCTTCGAGAATGAATAAAGCGTGACCAGGGCCGCCGCGCCCCACGCGGCGATCGACAGGATCTCGCGCATGAAGCCGCGGACCATCGCGAGCAGCCCCGACACCAGCATCACGCCGAGCAGGATGAGATCGAGGATCGTTATCGGCATCGGCTGCTCAGGTCCGCTTGTCAGGTCCAAGGTTCGCTTCGAATTGACGGAGGACCGCCCCTCCAGGCGGAGGAGAGCAGGGTTCCCCGGCAAGTCCGGACGCTGCACCATCCCGCGTGGGCGCCCGGTTGCGGCGTTGTATAGCGGCGAGTCACGCGAACGTCACGGTCCGGCTAGCCGTCCTGGCGGCGGAATCTCGCTGGTGTGGCATTTTTTTCGGCATGGCTGGGGCCACGGCGGCCCTGCTCACCCTCGTCCCGGCTGCCGTCGTGGCGGGCGCGGGGCGTGCCTCGCGCGGCGATGTCGGCGACCAGGCTGGTCAATCCGCCGACGGTATTGAGGCTGAGCCCGGCATCGCCGCCGGCCTCGCCGCGGGCGCGCTCCGGCAGCACGACGCGGCCGAAGCCGAGCTTGGCGGCCTCCTTCAGCCGCGCCGAGGTCTGCGCCACCGGGCGGACCGCGCCCGACAGCGAAATCTCGCCGAAATAGACCGCATCGGGCGGCAGCGGCGCGTTGACCAGCGAGGAGACCAGAGCTGCGGCCGCGGCGAGATCCGCCGCCGGCTCGTTGATGCGCAGGCCGCCGGCGACGTTGAGATAGACGTCGTGGCCCGACAGCTTGACGCCGCAATGCGCCTCCAGCACGGCCAGCACCATTGACAGCCGGCTCGGATCCCAGCCAACGACGGCGCGGCGCGGCGTGCCGAGCGAGGTCGGCGCCACCAGGGCCTGGATTTCGACCAGCACGGGGCGGGTGCCCTCGATCCCGGCAAAGACCGCCGTGCCGGGGCTGCCGAGATCGCGCTCGGACAGAAACAGCTCGGAGGGGTTGGTGACCTCGCGCAGACCCAATCCGGTCATTTCGAACACGCCGATCTCGTCGGTCGGGCCGAACCGGTTCTTGACGGCGCGCAGGATGCGGAACTGCTGCGAGCCCTCGCCCTCGAACGACAGCACCGCGTCCACCATGTGCTCGACGACGCGGGGGCCGGCGATCTGGCCGTCCTTGGTGACGTGGCCGACCAGGATGATGGCGGCGCCGGATTTCTTGGCGAAGCGAATGAGCTTCTGCGCCGAGGCGCGCACCTGGGTAACCGTGCCCGGCGCCGATTCGACGGTGTCGGTCCACATCGTCTGGATCGAATCGATCACGATCAGTCGCGGCACGCCGCCTTCCGACAGGGTCGCGATGATGTCCTCGACCGAGGTCTCAGCCGCCAGTTGTACCGGCGCATCCGCAAGCCCGAGGCGCTCGGCGCGCAGCCGCACCTGGGCGACAGCTTCCTCGCCGGAAATGTAGACCGCGCGATGGCCGGCGCGCGCCAGCATCGAGGTCGCCTGGGTCAGAAGCGTCGATTTGCCGATGCCGGGATCGCCGCCGACCAGCAGCACCGAGCCGCGCACGAAGCCGCCGCCGGTGACGCGGTCGAGCTCGGTCATGCCCGACGACAGCCGCGGCGCGTCGATGCTCTTGCCGGTGAGCGATTCCAGCTGGAACGTGCGGCCCTTGCGCTTGGAGCGCAGCGACACCGGCGCGGAGGTCGCGCCCGTCGTGTCTTCCTCCGCCAGCGTGTTCCACTCGCCGCAGGCCTCGCATTTGCCCTGCCAGCGCGAATAGGCCGCGCCGCAGTTCTGGCAGACGAAGGAGAGCGTGGTCTTGGCCATGAGGTGAGAATCGGTGCCGTCAGGAGTGGGTGGCGTTCCATAACATACTTAGGCCCGCGGCCAGCATGATGCCATCCATCACCACGCGGAACACATCGGGCTTCATGTGCAGCACGAAGCGTTTGGCGACGAAGGCGCCAGCCATCAGCGAGCCGCCGGCGATCAGGCCCTTGAGCAGAATGTCCGGCGTCAACGCGCCGAAGCGCTGGAAGGTGATGGATTTCGAGACATAGAGCCCGAGCGAGCTCGCAGCCTCGGTGGCGAGGAAGGCGCCCTTCGACAGCCCATAGAACAGGAACAGCGGCACGCTGAGCGGCCCGGTCGAGACCACGATGCCGGTCAGAAATCCGATCACCGCACCGCCGAGCGCGAGGTGCCAGAGGTTGGCCTTGAGGTCGTGCCGCGTCAGCCAATGCCGTACCGGCACCATCGCCATCAGGAACAGGCCGATCGTGATATCGACCGCCTGCGACGGCAGGATCAGCAAGGTGCGCGCGCCGAGTGCGGCGGCCGGAATGCCGGTGACCGAATAGGCTGCGCAGGCGCGCCAGTCGACCTCGCGCCACCATGCCAGGATGCGCGACAGGTTGGCCATGACGGCGGCCACCGCCATGATCGGCACGGCCTCCTTCGGGCCGTACTCGTACGCCAGCACCGGCATCAGCATGATCGACGAGCCGGTGCCGACGATGCCGGACAAGGTGCCGGCAACGAGGCCTATCGCGAGCACGAACAGGAAGCCCAAGATTGTCGCCTCCAGCAGACGAGCTCTATCCCCACGTCATAGCGAGCGGAGCGGCGGAGCGAAGCCATCCAGACTGTCTCCACGGAGGGATTCTGGATTGTTTCGCTCCGCGCGCAAATGACGGGGAGAAGCTGCGCCGTGTGGTTAATCGGCGGTTCGTGTCGACTCGAAATCGTCGATGATTGTGCGTCCGCATCATTAAAAGTTGAAGCGTATTCCTCGCACGTCCGCTGATGTTCTCGGACGATGACGATGAGCAAAACCCCGATGTCTTTGCAGATGCGGCCGTCCCTGACGGCAACCGCCGATGCGGAGTTCCCCTGGTTCACGGCCGCGATGCTGGCCATGGAAGCCGGCGAGGTCATCCGGCTCCGGCTGGAAAAGATCGCGCGCGGCGAAGCCGATGCGGGCGAGGAGGCGGAGCTGATGGTCAGCGAAAAGATCGCTGCAGCCCTGGAGGCGACGGCGAAGCTGATGGCCGGCGCGAGCCCGGCCGCGGTCGTCGATCTCTATCGGGATTATGTCGCGGCCAACGCCGAGCGGCTGTCGGCGTAAGCACGCGCAGTCCGGCTGTCTTTGGGCTGGCTCGGGGCTGCGTGCCGCCGCAGACGAATGTCGAGCAACCCAGGGCGGACAACCTCGTCATAGCGCCGGCGACCGGGCCGCCTCGTGCCTTCACGTGCGGTGTTGCCAACGAAGAGAAGATCGGACACCCTACCGAAAACGCGATTGCTGATCACCTCGTTTTCACCGGACCGATCCAGTGCGACTGCTCTTACGCCTCATGCAACGCGTGCTGGTCGCCGGGCTCGGGATCTTCACGGTCTGGCTGATCGTGTTCGTGGTGTTCGAGACGGCGGACCGCAGGCTGCCCTGGATTGCCGCCGTCGGCGTCAGCTACGCAATCGCGGCCTATGTCGTTCTGCCACGCGTGATCCGATTGAGTCTCAGGATCCTTCAGAGTCGGAGGGTGCCCAGCTACACGATCACCGGCGATGGATTGCCCGGTGACCCCGTCAATCTCGCCCTGATCGGCACGCTTCGACAGCTCCGCGCGAGCTTTGCTGCGATCGGTTGGTGCGAGGCGGACCGATTGGGGCTGGCAAGCTCGTGCGCCATGGTCCGCGCCTTCGTCCTCGCCAGGCCGTACCCCACTGCTCCTTTCAGCACCCTCTATCTGTTCGGTCGCGGCCAGGATATCGGCTTTCAGAAAGCCATCGGCAATAGTCCGCGAAAGCGTCATCACGTCCGGTTCTGGGCCGTTGACCTCGCCCACGCCGAGAAGAGCTGGAACGCTGGCGATTTCTGGTTAACGACCGACACGCCTGCGGCCGATGAGTCCGTCCTCTGGGTCGGTGCCGGCACGAAGGATACGGGCCTGTCGCTCACCCGACTGACCTTTCAGATCACGCACGCCACCGATCCGGATGCGAATGCGGAGCGGGACTACATCATGGCCGAATTGATCAGAACACGATCGATCGAGACCGTCGAGCTCTATAAGGCCGGCCGGAGTCTGCCCGAGCGGGTCAATCACTACGTATCGGACGGCGACATCGCGTTGGCGAGCGTGGTGATCGCCGCCAATGCCGACGCGCATGAGGGGTCTTCGTCGCCGGCCTAGTGGACTTGCTGACGAGCCGCGTTCGAGGTCGTTCGCTCTGCTCGGGGCCGGACCAGGAAGGCGGTGCAGAGCAGGACGACCATCGCAACGCAGACGACAGTCAGGAACGCCTGATCGAAGGCGCGATGAGCGTGCGAGGTGACGAGGGCAGCGAGCTCGGTCGGCAGCCGCTCGGCGGCGATCAGCGCCTCGTCGATGCTGTCGCGCGCAACGGCGGGAATGCCGAGGCCGTCGGGCAGAACCATGAACGCCGTATAGACTCCGGATAGAATGCTTCCGAAAATGCTGATGCCGATTGTGCCGCCGAGCTCGAACGACACCTCCTCGATCGACGCGGCCATGCCTTCGCGGCCTTCAGGTGCGTGATTCATCACAGCGTTGGAGGCGGCGGCGATGGATGCTCCTAGCCCTAGACCATTGACCGCGATGCAGATCAGTTGCAGCGCCAGGCTGGCGTTGTAGCAGAGCAGGTAGCCGGCCGCGCCGATGCCTGCGATCAACAGCGCGCCGGACATCGTGGTGGCGGCTCGGACGCGACGGAGCATCAGGCTCGCGAGCGGCCCGCCGATGAAGGCACCGAGCGGGGCCGGAAGGATGTACAATGCCGCCTGCAGCGGCGAATAGCCGAGGACGAGCTGCAGGCGCTGGCTGATCGCCAGCTCGGTGCCCGCGATGGCGAGTGAAGCCACGATCGCGGTGATCACGCTGAGCGTGAACTCGACATTCCGGAACAGGGTGAAGTCCAGCAAAGGATCCTTGACCCGCAATTGGCGACGCACGAAGACCGTCAACATGATGGCCGTCGCGACAGCCGCGCCGGCGAGGACGACATAGGAAGACTGCCGACTGCCGAGCTCCTCGACGACATAGGCGAACCCGATCAGCCCAGCCATCACCTGCACTGAACCGAGAAGGTCCCAGTCGCGCTCAGCACGATCGGCCGGGGCAGGAATCAGCAGCAGGCCGGCGACCAGCGCCAGCACGACCAGGGGCACGTTGATGAGGAAGACCGAGCCCCACCAGAAGTATTCCAACAGGACACCGCCGACCAAGGGCCCGACCGCCGCTCCGCTGGATGCGACCGCGCCCCAGATGGCGATGGCCAGTGCCCGTTCGTGATCATCGGAGAAGGTGACGCGAATGATCGACAGCGTCGCCGGCATCATCAGTGCAGCGCCGATTGCGAGCAGGACGCGCCCGCCGATCAGGACCATGGCGGTCGGCGAATAGGCGGCGACGACCGAGGCTAGTCCGAAGACGATGAGGCCGGCTATGAACGTCCTCTTGTGCCCGACGCGATCGCCGAGCGAGCCGAAGCCGGGAAGCAGGCCGGCGACGACGAGCCCGTAGGCCATGACGATCCACAATTTCTCCGAGGCGGTTGCGCCGAGCTCATGGGTCAGGCTGGGCAGCGCCGTATAGAGCACCGTCATGTCGATCACGACGAGCGCGAGCGCGCTGGAGACGGTCAGGAGAACCATCCAGCGATTGCGTTTCGACATTGGCGCGCTCGCTTGCGCAAGCCGTGGTTCATTCGGCGCGCTCGTCGTCTCCAGCACGTTCACCGCTCCCGCTCAGATTCCACGACGATGCGTGATCCGGCCGTTCATCATCGTCAGCTGAATATTGACCTTGCCGATGTCGTGTGGCCCGACATCGAACAGATTGTTCTCGAGCACGATCAGATCGGCCAGCTTGCCGACCTTGATGGAGCCGATCTTGTCCTCCATGCGAAGCTGGTAGGCTCCGTTGATGGTGTAGCCTCGGATAAGGTCCGGCAGGCCCAGGCGTTCGGTCGCGGGCGGATGGACCAGGCCGTCGGGCTTGCCCGGCTCCTGACGTGTATGGCCGGCCTGCAACGCCTCGAGTGGCTTGACGACGACCTTCGAGCCGGTCGCCAGCGCATCCATGCCGAACGACACCGTGACGCCTTCGTCGATGAACGTCTTGAAGGTGTACATGCGGCTCCAGCGCTCGTCGCCGTAGATCTCGCGGACGCGGCGCTGGCTCGTATCCGGCACGCCCCATTGGATCTGCGTATTCGCAATCACGCCGAGCTTTCTGAAGCGCGCAATGTCCGAGGGCGCGGTGAGGAACGCGTGGCAGATGGTATGGCGACGGTTGCCGGGGCCCTGCCTGCCGAACGCGGCTTCGTATCCATCCAGGCTCATACGAACTGCGGCGTCGCCGACGGCGTGAAGGTGCGTATCGATTCCCTCCGCATGGGCTTCGCGCAGGATCCGATTCAACACGGGCGATGGCAACAATGGTTCGCCGCGCCAATCCTGGCTTCCGGCATAGGGATCCAGCAGATAGGCGGTGCGGCTCAGCTCGGTGCCATCGACGATCAGCTTGAGCACCTCGGCCTTGACCAGCGGAGTGCGATAGCGCTTCCGGTAGGCCCGAATGATCGGCAGCGGATCGACGTTGGGGTCGTTGTGATAGAGGCTGCCGATCACGCGTTGCAGCAGCTTGCCACGGTTCTCGAGGTCGACCAGCATGTCGAAACCGTGATGCTGCTCGGTCGGCCAGGCGCTGAAGCCGGCATCGAAGAGGGTGGTGATGCCGGCGGCTGCGAGCTTGGGCTGCCATTCCTCGATGGCGGTGGCGGCCGACTTGAGGCCGAACGGTTCGATGCCGTGTTTTTCGAGCGTCTTGAGTACCGCGAACAGCGCGGGTACTTCCGAAATGAAGCCAGTCGGCTCGCCATTGGGATCCTTTTCGTACCAGGAGGAGCCGGGCACGACGTCGCGTGGGGTGTCCTTCGTGATGCCGGCCATCTCCAGCAGCTTGGAATTGACCCAGTAGGCGTGCAGATCGCAACTGACGAGCAGGACCGGCCGATCAGGGAAGATCTCGTCCAGCGGCTCCTTGCGCGGACCCGAGGCGGGAAACGCGCCAGCGATCCAGCCGAAGCCCAGAATGAACTTTTCGTCGGAGTGCGTCTTCGCGTAGTCGCGCAGGATCGCGTAGATGCGCTCGGGATCTTCCTCGTTGACCCAGGCGCCGCGGGCGAAGGCCAGCGTGCAAAGATGCCAATGCGCCTCGACGAAGCCCGGCATCAGCATGCGCCCCTTGAGGTCGATGACGTCAGCCCCGCGTCCGGCAAATTTCATCGCGCCTGCGTCGTCGCCGACGTAGACGATCGTGTCTCCCTTGACGACGACGGCCTGGGCCCAGGGCAGGGAGTCGTCCACCGTGTAGACGCGCCCGCCGCGAAAGATGGTCGTGCTGCTGGAGGCGGCCCAGGCCGGAGCCGAGGCAGCGGCGAACGCTGCGGCCGCAGCCGAGGTCGCGACCATCTGGCGACGGGTCAGTCCGCCGCGCTCCGACTTCGATGCCGCAAACAGCGAACCGATGGCGGAACCGCATGCAATGCACATTGTCCTGCTCCGAAGTCCTGCTCCGAAAATTCCGCGCTCCGGGTGAGCTGCACGATTGCCGAATCAGACGCTGAAACTACTTCACTCAGCACCCGCCAAGATTGACAACGATCAAGTCAATCTCGGCGGCGTCGAGCGCCAGCACGCATACTGAAGTCTTCGTTTCCTGTTGATGGATAAACTTCAAATCGAATGCTTTCAGACAGAGAAAAGGAGGACCGCCGCAACGACTCATCGTCTATGCGTCGCCCGAGCGCGAGGGTGTCATTCATGCCGTGGAGGTCATCGATCCCACCGATGCCTGGTCCCGAGCACCGTCACTTCGGGAACAGGAAAGCCAGGCTGGCGCGAAACTGCCACCGCGATGCCAGGTCCGGCCTCAGCACATTGTAGTAGACACCGATCTCGGCATTGACCGGCTGCTTGTCGACCATGAAGAGCTTGCCTATTCCCGCGCCGACCGGAACGTCAGCCGTCTGCCGGTACGCACCCGTGTTCGGCATGGCGATATTCTCCAGCCCGACGCTGATCGTATCCGCGATCGGGTTTTGCGCCGCCTTGGCGAGATCTTCGAGCGATGGCGTCCTCTGCTGTGCCGAGGCGCCGGCGCCTGGGTACAGCGCTGAGATCAGGAACAGGAGAACCGCTCGTCGAAAAATTCTCGGAGTCATGGCCGACCTCACTGTCGAAGCGCTGCTCTCGCATCCGTTGTCTCGCATCTGCACCGTTCCGGCCGCTATGGAGTCAGGCGAAGGTCGGAAATTGCCCGCCGGCGAACAGTGACGGCCGCAGGCGAGACCAGTTCGACGCGAACTGGAACGTGTCGAGATCGGTGTAGGTCTGGCCGATCACCTGCATGCCCGAGGGCATGCGGTCCTCGACCACGCCGAGCGGGACATCGACGACCGGATAGCGGTTGAGCAGATTCCAGTGCCACGTCAGCGCCAGGCCCAGACCGGTGCCCACCCACGGGTCGACCTTGTTTTCCTTGCTCTTGAACATGTCGGCCCCGACCAGAGGCGTTGCCATGGTCGGCATGAGCAGGATGCGGTAGCCCTTGCCGAACACGCGCTGCTGCACCTGGCGGTGCAGCCGCTGCAGCAGCTCTTCGGCTTCTTCGGCCTGGCGCGGTCCGACCGCGCCGACCTGGTCGAGCATTTCGGTCATGTAGGGCGAGAGCTGATCGCGATGCGCATTCGAGATCTCGATCGCAGTGCCGATGGACGTCGACATCAGCCCACGGATGAAGACCATCTTGTGGGCCTTCGTGAAGCCGCAGTCGACCTCGTCCACAGTGCACCCCGCGGCGCGCAGCGCCTCGATTCCTCTCAGCATCGCAGCCTTCACGGACGGTATGACGTCCGCAATGCCGGCGCCCCAATCCACGGCGATGCGCCACCCGGAAAGGCGCGGATAACGGGTGGGGTAGTCGAGGCGAGGGCGCATCGCGGCCATCACCCGCTCGGACGGACCGACGATCGCGTTCTGGAGGCGGACGAGGTCGTCGAAGCGCCGCGCCATCGGGCCCGAGGTCGAGAACGGGATTTCCCCACCAGCCACGCGTCCGAACGGCGGCCTGAAGCCATAGAGACCACATTGTGAGGCGGGAATTCGGATCGAGCCGCCCATGTCCGAGCCCATGGCGAGCGTCGTGAAGCCTGCGGCCAGCGCCGCGCCCGATCCCGCCGACGACCCGCCCGGAGAGTATTCGAGATTCCACGGATTGCGTGTCGTGCCCCAGGCGCGGGTGGACGCGCCGAGGAAGAGGTAGAATTCCGGCACGGTCGTCTGGAACGGCATGACGGCGCCGGCGGCCTCGAGCGAGTCGGTGATGGCCGAGTTTTCCGTTGCGGGCGGCGAGTCCTTGAAGAGGAGCGAGCCCTGCGTCGTCCGCCAGCCCGGCCTGGAGAATTCGTCCTTGATGGCCACCGTGATCCCTTCGAGCGGCCTTGCGGTGCCACGCCGATAGCGGTCCTCGGATAGCTTGGCCTCCTTGAGCGCCTGATCGAAATGCTCGTAGGTGATGCAGTTGACCTTCGTGTTGTAGGCTTCGATCCGCTTGATCTGCGCCTTCAAGAGATCAACGGGCGACGCCTTGCGGGCCCGGAACATGGCGATGAGGTCGGCGACCGACGCATAGAAGAGCGGATCGGCGGACTCGGCGCGCGCGGCCGGCAAATCGAGTCCGGACGCGACCAACGCCGCTCCCGCGCCTTTGATGAGCGTTCTTCTGTCAATCATATACGCCTCCGTATTTCCGGGAATCGGTCTGAGTTTGTCGATGTGGCCCTGAAGGTGACGGTCCGAGACGTCGCTGGATTCAGCTTCGCTGTTCATGCCTGACCTGACCGTTCATGACGGTCATCAGCACCTTTGTGTTGTGGATGTCGTGCGGGGCGACTTCGAACAGGTTTCTTTCAAGCACGATCAGATCGGCGAGCTTGCCGACCTCGATCGAACCGACCTTCTGGTCGAGCCCGAGCTGATAGGCCGGGCCCATGGTGGCGGCGCGGATCGCCTCTTCGAGGCTGATCCGCTCGTCGAGCGGCACCAAGGCCGGCTGATCCGGCTTGTTCAACTCCCGCCGCGTGGTCGCGATCTCGATCGCATCCAGCGGCTTGTAGGTGCTGTAATAGCCGGCGGCCGGCCAATCGGTGCCGAGCGAGATGTTGGCGCCATGACGCAGGATCGAGCCGGTGCGAAACGCCTGCTCGGCGCGGGCGCCGACGCGCGGCCGCATCACGCCCTGCCAATAGGCGTCCGCCACCGACCATTGGGCGGAGAACTGCGCGGTGACGCCGAGCTTGGCGAAGCGCGGCAGATCGTCAGGTGAAACAAATATGAGATGCGCCAGCGTGTGCCGGCGATCGCGCGGCGGATTGACCTTGATCGCGGCTTCGAACGCGTCCAGCGACAGGCGGTTGGCGCGATCACCGTAGGAATGGATGTGAATGTTGAGGCCGGCCCTGTCGGCGCGGCGGATGATGTCCTTGAACTGGTCCGGCGGGACCAGCGTCTCGCCGCTCGTGCTCGGATCGTCGCTATAGGGGGCCAGCAATGCGGCGGTCCGTTGGGCTTCGCCGCCGTCGATGTTGAGCTTGAGAACGGGGGCCTGCACCAGTTCGGAATTGAAGCGTCGGCGCAGGGCCTTCGCGATCGGCACGGGGTCGATCGCCGGGTTGTTGTGGTAGGTCGATCCGACCACACGGAACGGCAGTTTCCCTTTGCGCTCCAGGTCCTGATAGAGCTCGTAGCCGGTCTCCTCGGGGAGAACGAGCAGTCCGGCATCGAACACGCTGGTGATGCCGGCCGCCGACGCCTTCGGCAGCCACTGTGCGAGCGAGTCCGCAATATAGCCGGTCGTGAACGGCGAGACCGCGTTGAGGACCGGAAACATCGCCGGTGGCTCGACCAGATAGCCGGTCGGCTCTCCCGAGGCCGGGTCCCGCTCGAAGTAGCTGTAGCCGGGCAACGGATCCTTGGTCGCCTTGGTCACCTTGGCAATCGCCAGCGTCTTGGAATTGACCCAGGCTGAATGGCCATCGATCCCGACGAGAAAGACGGGCGTGTCCGGCCAGATCTGATCGAGATCCTCCTTGCGCGGGCCGGTCGGCGGAAAGGCGTTATAGCGCCAGCCGAAGCCGCGGACGATGCCGGCCTGGCCCAGCTTGGCGCGATAGGCCTTCAGGGCGTCGAGCATCTCCTCCCTTGTGTCGTATTGAAGATCGACACCCCGAGTCACGACTGCGCCCGCTATCGGATGGATGTGTCCTTCCACGAAACCGGGCAGCAGCATCCTGCCGGCGAGATCGACGACGCGGGTCTTTGGGCCAATGAAGGACCGGACGCCCGCGTCATCGCCGACATAGACGATGTGTTTTTGCTTGACGGCGACCGCGCGGGCCCATTCCCGGCCGCCGTTCACGGTGTAGACCGGGCCGTTGCGAAACACGATGTCGGCCTTGCCGCCGCCGGTTCGCGCCTCGGCGTTCGTCGGAGCGGACACCGAGGCAACGCCGGCCGCAGCGAACGCCGCGCCTGTCTGCAGGAGCTGGCGTCGTGACGGCTCGGCCTCGTTGACGGAGTCAAAATCAAGCTTGAGCAAACCATGGAATCTTGCCCAGTTGCATGCGATGCACATGCATTCACCTTTGCACGCTCTGCGGGAACCGCATTCTTCCCGATTCCGAGGATTGTATGAACTCGGGGGAACTACGTAGCCCTTTGCGTGCGAAGCGTTCGCATGAGCTGCGCGTGTTCGAGACGATTAGATTCGAATGACTATCATTTCGGTGGACGCCGGCCTGAGCATCGACCAGTTTGCGATTGGGTCACGAACTCATCCGAGCTGCAGAGTTCAGTTGATGGCAGCGAAATCGATGTAACCTGCAAGTGCACGATTCTGGCCGTAATGCTCCAACCGAGGGGTGACGGCAGACCGACGGAGTGAAGAATGTTCACACTGGTACATGCAGGGACTTGGCTCGTCGTTGGCTTGATTGGTGGCGGCCTTGCCGGAATCCTGGTGAAGCGCCGCCGAGCAGGTTTCGGGCTTCTGACCAACATCGGATTGGGATGCGTCGGCGCCCTCATTGGTGGTGTCCTGTTCAACCTGTTTGGGCTGTTTCCAGGCATGGGCAGCATCGTCATTTCGCTGCGCGACGTCGTCGCGGCGTTCGTCGGCTCGCTCGTCCTGCTGGCGGCAATCTGGTTGTGGGGCGCGGCCCGCGAACGGAGTCCGCGCTGACCGCAGGCGGTGGTTAGCCGGAGTGACGCGCGGTCTCCGCCCGCCAGTCGCGCGGGCCGACGCCGAAGCCCATGAGCTGTGCTTCTCCGATCCGGCGCGGCTCGCGCACGCGATCATGGATGCGGGACGGGACTGACGGTGCGCGGCGTAACGCTCCCATTCGACGTCACATTCACCGGGAGGCGCGATCGGCCAGAGTGATCTCCGATGAACGCAGCTCGCGGGGCATCCTTCTCGACCTTCGGACTATTTCAGCACGATCCAGGCCGGCGCGTGATCGCTGGCGCCGTCCTCGCCGCGGATGAAGCGGTCGACGCCGGCCTTGCTAAGGCGCGGCGCGAGTTGCGGGCTCAGCAGCAGGTGGTCGAGCCGCAGGCCGGCATCGCGCGGCCAGCGGTTGCGCTTGTAGTCCCAGAAGGTGAACATCGGCGCGTCCGGATGCAGCGTGCGGATCGCATCGCACCAGCCTTGATCGACCAGCGCCTTGTAGGCGGCGCGGCTCTTCGGCTGGACCAGCGCGTCCTTGTCCCAGGACTTCGTCGGATAGATGTCGAGTGCATCAGGCGCGACATTGTAGTCGCCGGCGAGCACGACCGGCAGGTCGTCCTTGATGAAATCAGCCGCGTGCTTGTGCAGCCGCTTGAACCAGGCGAGCTTGTGGTCGAATTTCGGCCCCGGCTGCGGATTGCCGTTCGGCAGATACAGGCAGCCGATGACGATGCCGCGCACCGCGGCCTCGATGTAGCGCGCCTCGCGATCCCTGATATCGCCGGGCAGGGCGGTGCGCGTCAACACCGGCTCTGCCTTGCGCGCGAGAATCGCGACCCCGTTCCAGGTCTTCTGCCCCTGCCACACCGCGCTGTAGCCGGCCTTGGCGATCTCATCGACGGGGAAATCGGCCTGGGTGCATTTCAGCTCCTGCAGGCAGACGACGTCGGGCCTGGCCGCGCCCAGCCAGCGCAGCAGGTTGGGGAGACGCCGCCGGACATTGTTGATGTTGAAGGTCGCGATCTTCATGATGCCCGTTGCATTGAGGGGAAGGCCTGATGTCCAAGCTCGCAATCGCCATTTTGTTCACGCTGTTGCTGGGCCTTGCGGATGCGGCCCGCGCGCAGCTGCTGCCGACCGACGAGCAGCGCGCCGCGTGTCAGGTCGACTACGCGAGGTTCTGCAGCGATGTGCTCCCCGGCGGCGGCCGCATCATCGCCTGCCTGACGCGCAACTATGCCCAGCTCGCCGACGCCTGCAAGAAGGTGCTCGACGCCGCGAAGAAGGACTAGCCGCGGGGACGTCGCGCTTCCGCGCATCCCCCGGCCGACGCTGGCGAGCGAGGCGCGCGAGCCGAGTGCGGTTGTGTGGCTATTTCGGTCGTGACGTCACGAGCGCGCGGATCTTGTCCGCATCCGCCGGCGTCGCGGGATTGTAGATCACCATGGTGAGGTCGGGCCGGCCATCGACGGCGAAGCCCGAAAATTCCAGCGAGAGCGATCCGGCGATGGGATGCTGCAGGACCTTCACGCCATCGCCATGCCGTCCCTGCACGTCGTTGTCGCGCCACATCGCCGCAAATTCCGGGCTCGTCGCGCAGAGCTCATCGACCAGCGACTGGACATTGCGGGCCGCACCGGCGCGCGCCACGTCGGCGCGGAAGGACGCGACCACATAGCGCGCCACGGCCTGCCAGTTGGGCTGTGCTGCGCGGACACGGCTGTCGTGGAACATCATGCGCAGAACATTGCGCTGGTCCTCCGGCAGGGTGCTGTAGTCGGTGAGGACAGCCGCAGCCGCCCTGTTCCAGGCGAGGATGTCCCATGTCGCCGTGCGAACGAAGGCGGGACTGTATTCCAGCGTGTCGAGCACGCGTTGGAGACGGGGTGAGATGCCGTCGATCGCGTGATAGCGGGCTTCGGGTGGCCGGCCGAGACCGAGCAGGAACAGATGCTCGCGCTCGGCGTCGGTCAGCATCATGGCGCGAGCGATGCGGTCAAGCACGTCGGCGGAGGGCGCGCCGCCGCGCCCTTGCTCGAGCCAAGTGTACCAGGTGGCGCTCACATTGGCGCGTTGCGCCACCTCTTCGCGCCGAAGCCCCGGCGTTCGCCGCCGCTGCAGCGGCAGGCCGAAGGCGGTCGGATCGAGCTTGGCGCGGCGATCCCTGAGATAGGTCCCGAGAGGGTTAGCGTCCGTCATCCTGTTAGCGATTATACCCGTATAAAGTCACGACTTTACCCGCATGAGCAGCCTAGCAATATTCCGGCGGTCTGAACAGGGAGTGTGTCTCATGCGCGTATTCGTCACCGGCGCCGCCGGATTCATCGGCTCCGAAACCACCAGGGAGCTGATCGCCGCCGGGCATCAGGTCATCGGCCTCGCGCGCTCCGCCGAGAACGTCCGCACGCTCGAGCAACTGGGCGCGCAGGTTCATCGCGGCTCGCTGCAGGACCTCGACAGCCTGAAGCGCGGCGCGAGGGATGCCGACGGCGTGATCCATCTCGCCTTCATCCACGACTTCGCGAAATTCGCGGAGAACGGCGCCATCGACAAGGCCGCCATCGAAGCCATGGGCGATGTGCTGGTGGGCACGAACAAGCCGTTCATCGTCACCTCTGGAACGGGGCTCGTTGCGGCCAACGTGGTGGTCACCGAAGACATGCGGCGCGAGTCGTCAGCGCATGTCCCGCGCGTGTCCGAGCAGGCCGGCCTGGCCTATGCATCGCGTGGCGTGCGCGCGATGGCGATCCGCCTGCCGCAGGTGCACGGCGCGCCCGGAAGGGCCGGGCTGATCTCCTATCTGGTGGAGCTCGCGCGGCAGAAGGGCCGCGCCGCCTATGTCGGCGAAGGCACCGAGCGCTGGGCGGCGGCGCATCGATCGGACGTCGCCCGCCTCTACCGGCTGGCCCTTGAGAAGGGCGTGGCAGACGCGATCTACCACGCCGTCGGCGAGGAAGGCGTCGCGATGCGTGAGGTCATCGAGGTGATCGGTCGCGCGCTGAACGTGCCGGTCGTTTCGATAGGTAAGGAGGAGGCGGGCGACTACTATGGACCACTGGCGATGTTCGCGGGCCTGCACATGCCGGCCTCCAGCGCCCTGACACAGCAGCGCCTGGGCTGGAGACCGGACGGGATCGGCCTGATCGCCGACATCGGCCAGCCGGGTTACTTCAAGGCGTGAGCGGCGGCCGCGAACGTGGGAAGTGCACGAGCCAAGCGCAGGGTCGCGCGAGTCTTGTGCACTGCCACCGGCCTCATGCGATCGGCACGACGCCGGCACTGTGTCGTCCGCGCGCCCCGCAATGACGGCGACGCGGAGATTGGGGCCTTCGGGCGCGAGGCGACTGAACGTAGCGCTCCTGCCGTCATCGCTGCTAGTCTGGTTCATCCCTGCATGAGCCCGCCATGGCAAAACAGCCCATCCCGCACCCGATCCTCTCGACCGCCCGCCTGCGACTGCGACAGTTCGATCCCGATGACACCGAAGCAATGCACCGGTGCTTCAGCGATCCGGATGCGATGCGCTTCTGGAATCATCCGGTTCACACCAAACGGATCGAGAGCGAACGTGCCGTCCGCCGGTTCATCGATTGTACGCCGTCCTACTACCGGTTCTGGGCGGTGGCAGAAGCCGAGACCGACCGCTGCATCGGCATGGTGAACTATCACGACGGTCACATGCGTGCGAAGCGCGTCACGATCGGCTACATCGTCGATCCTGCCCGGCAGCGCGATGGCATCGCCACCGAGGCGGTCGGTGCGATGCTCGATTTCTGCTTCGGCGAGCTCGGCCTGCACCGCGCGCAGGCGCTGATCCATCCCGACAACGCCGCGTCGCGCAAACTGGCCGAGAAGCTCGGCTTCCGCTGCGAGGGCCGGCTGCGCGACCACCTGCGCGTCGGCGGCGAATGGCGCGATGACATGCTGTATGCGTTGCTGAAGACCGATCCGCGCGGGTGGGGGCACAATGCGTAGCCCACATGAGCGTAGCGACATGCGGGACCCATGGCGCGGCACATCCGCAACGGTCTCGTGATCCCGGATGTCGCTACGCTCATCCGGGCTACGCTTGCTGTTTCGAGCCTTGAAAGGGACGCCGCAAATTCAGTACAGGCGGCGTCCCAAACTGTGCTGGGACAAACTATGAGTTGGTTCGGGGCGGTATTCCTACTCGTCCAACGAGGTGTGATAAGAAGATCGCGAATAGGAGCAGATCCGTAGCAATTTGCAGACCTACGACCGTGTTTGCACCGGGCGGATAGCCGAGCGTGCCAAGAACCGTAATCGACGAAAACAGGGCGTCTTCCTTGCGTACGTTGGTTCCGACAATTTGATACCAAATAGCAAACATAAAAACGATCTGAGCGACGTTACAGATAAATAGGATAAGTGATCGCTCCGTAGATTCGACGCTCCCCAAGACTTTTGAGAGAAAGACCACGTCCAACAATGCGACAACCGAGCTTGTCGAAAAATAAGCGCAAAGGGCGCCTGCCCATTCTCTCGGCGTAAGCCAGAATGGGATCACTAGCTCAATCGGTCTAAGCCAGAACCAAATCGTCAGTCCCAAGCAAATTGATACATAGATCTCGATCGCAATATCGGGGCGTCGGCGAGCAACGGGTATTTTCTGAAGATAGAAAGAAAGGGACAAAGGCCAGATCCAATAGAGACCAGTGGCGAGGATGGCTTCAAACCCAGCTAATGACCTCCATACTTTCGAGCCTTCCGCGGGCCATGGCAATTTTCGTTGCATATGGGTGCCCTCGACGACTCAAGATCGTGTGGTGTTTCAAACCGGGAGAAACTTGGCCGAAAATCTGGAAGAGTCCAGATAAAATAGAACTCACCACGCGAGTGCCGGGGGAACGCTAGCGACCCCTCGTGAGAGTCATAGAGCGTTATGGATTGGCTTGAGCGTTAGTCCCCCCGCGTTGGTCGGTAGACCGCGCCCAAGTCCCGGGCGGCCACCCGCCCCAGTGGGTGTGCGGTCGGCGGCTATGCCGCCAGCCCCCCGTGCGCCCAGCCGAGCACCGCAAAGCCGCTAGACTAGGGCTTGCGGTCCGCAACCTCCGCGTTCTGTGGGGCGGTGACGCTGCATTAAACGTTGCAGACCACTTGGTCGCTCGTTGTGAGTTTTATACAGTTTAGCACTGTCACCTTAATACCCATCCACCCGCTCATTGCGGGGACGTTGCCGCTGCGTTCCAGCTGATTTCTTAATGATTGGATCATATCGATGATCCTGGTCCTCAGGCGGCGATCATGCGTGGAGGTTAGGCATGAGTGACGATGTGCCTTGGTACGTAAGTCTCATCATAGCCTGGTTGCCATTGATCATGTTCGTCTCAGCCGTTGTATGGAGCACGCGCCGGCTTCGGACATCTCTGATGACCGACGACGGTCGCTCGCTGGTGCAGGTCGTCGGTGATGTGGCGGAGGAGATGAAGCGCGTGAATGATAGAAGATGGTAGCCCGCCGCGCGGATCATCTGAGCCAGACTGATTGATATCGAAGGCAATCGTAGGGAAGAGCTCGGGTATGGCTAATGATGTGCCTTGGTATGTAAGCCTGATCGTCTCCTGGCTTCCCTTTATCATGTTCATTGCCGCGATTCTATGGAGCTCACGGCAGCTCCGGAAATCGCTGACCACTAGCGATGGACGCTCGCTGGCACAGGTTGTTGACGATCTGGCGCGAGAGATGAAGCGGACGAACGACATCCGTGACGAGGGGCGATCATAGGACTTGGCTCGCGTCTTGCTGTACCCTCCATTCGGCGAGGCGCAGGAGCGATTGGCCGGACTAGAATCACCTCCGCCAAAGCACGATTTTCTCCAGCAATCTCAACGCGACTCGCCCTGTCCAGTCCTGCCGCGAAAAATATTCGACTTCCGTTTATCAGAAAATCATGTTTCACTCTCTCCGTCCCGCCTCGGCACGAGGGGCGTATCGCGATCGTCACGGCACGCGGGGTGGGATGCGGTGGGCGCTTTGGGTCGCAGCATGGCTGATGCTGTGCGGACGAACGGCTTAAGGCGCACGTTGAAAACGTATGGTCCTGGCATCCCGACGCTGATGCTACGCCGGTGGTGATGATGATCCGCCGGTCACGGGGGCAAGACAGCCCGGTCCCCGGGGAGAGTACGCATAAGGCGTAAAGCCATCGCGCAGGGAATGCCGGTTGACCGGCTGAACCTGTGGTTCCTGCCGCCTGCATTTTTTTCTGCAGGCGGGCCATGGGGGGTGTGCCGAGTATGAACGACAGCTTGGAGGTGGAAGTCCTCTATCCAGCCTGATGGCGGCGAAGGATTAGCGAAGCGCAAGGGCGTCATCGCGAGGTGGGGTCTGAAGACAGCGTGGAGCAAAGCCGCGGCCCGATGAACAAACATCGGATGTGAGGCCTACCCGGCCGGACGAGCGAGCCACCAATCGCGAAGTCCACGGTCATCAAGGGGCGGGGTGGTAGATCCGACGGGCATGCGGTGAAGGCGGTCGGTCTTACCTCGGGAGATCTGCGTCGTGTCCCGGCAACGGGACTGAGGTCGTTGCAAGGCGATCTGAACGCGACGCAGAAGTCAGCAGAGGGCATAGTAGGCGGCAGCGTACCGCCGAAGGCCCGAACGATGGAAGTTCTGGTGGAGCGGTGATCTCGCACGACCCAATGCGGCAGGAAGCTCAGAGCAATCTGAACCCTCGCCCCGGACCGAGGGGTGAAGCCCCGCGGGCCGGCGCCGGGGCGGCCGAAGCTCGCGCGGCGAAAGCCTGTCTCGATCAGACGGCGGTCGCGGGACCGTCGATGGAAAGGATCGTCGCACGTGAGAACCTGAAGAAGGCATTGGACCGAGTGAAGCGCAACAAGGGCGCGGCGGGGGTCGACGGGATGACCGTGGATGATCTGCCGGCCTACCTGAAGGTGAACTGGCTCGCGATCCGCGCCCAACTGCTCGACGGCACCTACAAGCCGCAGCCGGTGCGGCGTGTCGAGATTCCGAAGGCATCGGGCGGCGTCAGGCTGCTCGGCATCCCGACGGTGCTCGACCGCTTCATCCAGCAGGCGGTTCTGCAGGTGCTGCAAAGCGAATGGGATCGGACGTTCTCCGAGACGAGCTTCGGCTTCCGGCCGGGCCGCTCGGCGCATCAGGCGGTGGCGAAGGCGCAGACCTACATTGCGTCCCGGCACGCGGTCGTGGTGGATATCGATCTGGAGAAGTTCTTCGACCGGGTCAATCACGACATCCTGATGGGGCTGGTCGCCAAGCGGGTTGCCGACAAGCGACTCCTGAAGCTGATCCGCGGCTTCCTGACTGCGGGCGTGCTGGAGGGAGGGCTGGTCAGCCCGACGGAGGAAGGAACGCCGCAAGGCGGGCCGCTCTCGCCGCTGCTGTCGAACCTGATGCTGGACGTGCTGGACAAGGAGCTGGAGAGGCGAGGTCATCGCTTCGTGCGCTATGCCGACGACTGCAACATCTATGTGCGCAGTCGGAAGGCGGGCGAGCGGGTGATGGCGAGCATCGAGAGATTCCTGGAACGGCGCCTCGAGCTCAAGGTGAACAGGGCCAAGAGCGCGGTCGCCAGACCGAGCCACCGCAAGTTCCTGGGCTTCAGCTTTACGCAGGGGAAGAAGCCGCGCCGGCGCATCGCGCCTGAGGCCATTGCCCGTTGCAAGGCGAGAGTTCGGGAGCTGACGGGGCGACAGTCTGGCCGAAGCCTGGAGCAGATCATCGAGAAGCTGGCGCTGTATCTGAAGGGATGGCGCGGCTACTTCGGGTTCTGCGAGACGCCGTCGGTGTTGCGCAAGCTCGATGAGTGGATCAGGCGGCGGTTGCGCGCCGTCGTCTGGACCCAATGGAAGTGCGGTCCTACTCGCTTCGACGAGCTGCGACGCCGCGGCGTCGACCGGGAGACGGCGCTTAAAACCGCCGGCAACCCACGTGGTCCCTGGCGGCTCGCCAACAGCGCCGCACTGGCCAACGCTCTGCCAAGGTCCTTGTTCGCCTCACTCGGCCTGCCTTTCCTCGCAGCCCGCAAAGCCGCTTAATCCGCCGAACCGCCGTATACGTGATCCGTATGTACGGTGGTGTGGGAGGGGTGGAGTCGCGAGACTCCCCCCTATCCCGATCGGCCAGCACCCGGCATTCCCTGCGCCCTCGTCTTTCGAAGAGGGTGAAATGAGATGCAAGCCTCGGGCGTTACATGCCGCGAGAACGATGGCTCATGTCAGTTCACCGTCATTGCGAGCGCAGCGAAGCAATCCAGGGTGGTGTGCGGGACTCTGGATTGCTTCGCTGCGCTCGCAATGACGATGTGGCAGCAGCTGTGTGCACGTCAGACAGAGAGCGTTGCTGCGCGCGATCAGCTTTCCGCTGTCGCCGCGCCGCCCTTGTAGATGCGATGATAGCGCCGGCCGAGATTGGTCAGGACTTCGTAGCCGATGGTGCCGAAATGATGCGCGAGCTCGTCGACCGTGATGCCCTCGCCGAGCAGCGTGGCGAAGTGACCGCGGCGGGCGGCCTTCGGCGGCAGGTCGGTGACATCCACCGCGATCAGGTCCATCGAGATGCGCCCTGCGATCGGGCAGCGTTGGCCGGCAATGATGACGTCAGCGCCGCGGGTGCCGTCGTTGGAGCTCGCCGCGCGGAAATAGCCGTCGGCATAGCCGGCGGAGAGGATCGCGATCTTTGTCGGGCGGCGCGCCGTCCAGGTGCCGCCATAGCCGACCGTGTCGCCACGGGCGAGGTCGCGCAACTGTACGATGCGCGCCTTGATCTCGGCCACCGGCTGCATCGGATTGTCGGCCTCCGGCGTCGGGTTGACGCCGTAGAGCGCTGCACCCGGGCGGACCATGTCGAACTGGAACGAGGCGCCGAGGAAGATGCCGGAGGAGGCGGCAAGCGCGGCGGGCACGCCGGTGAAGACGCTGGCGACCTCGCGGAATGTCGCGAGCTGGCGCGCGTTCGAGGGGCTGTTGATCTGCTCGGCCGAGGCCAGATGGCTCATCACCAGCGTGATGCCGTGGTCGCCGCTCTGGATGCGCGGGATCATGCCCTGCGCATCGATCGGGGTGAGGCCGAGCCGGTTCATGCCGGTGTCGACATGAACGGCGGCGCCGCCCTTCCAGCCGGTGCGGCGGCAGAAGATGTCCCATTCGGCGAGCTCGTTGAGCTCGCCGATGACCGGGCGGCAGTTGATCGCAGCGTAGTCGTCGCCGGTGTTCTGGAAGAAGCCGTCAAGCACGTAGAGCGCGGCCGTGTCGGGCAGGGCCGCGCGGGCGACCTTGGCCTCGGCGAGCGTCGCGACGAAGAAGGTCTTGCAGCCGGCGGCCGCGAGCGTGCGCGCCACCTGCGGGATGCCGCAGCCATAGGCGTCGGCCTTGATCACGCCGGCGCATTCGGCCGGCACCGCGGTCTTTTCCAGCTTGCGCCAATTGGCGGCGAGCGCGTCGAGATCGATCGTCAGCACGCCGGTGGCGCTGGCGGGCACCTGGACCTCCTCAGGACCGGGGGCGGGCTGATCAGCGGCGGGTTTCAGATCGGGAACGCTCATGTCGCGCTTTTACGCGGTGCAGCGTCCCGGTTCAACAGCACACGGTCAATAGTCGTGATGCTGCGGCGGCAGGCCGTCATGGGCGAGGTCGCCGAAGCGCGTGACCGAGGCGTCGAAGTGCAATTCAACCGTGCCGGTCGGACCGTGGCGCTGCTTGCCGATGATCACCTCGGCCTTGCCGAGCGCCAGATCCATTTCCATCTGCCACTTCTGATGCTCCTCGGTGCCGGGGCGCGGCTCCTTGGCGGCGAGGTAGTACTCGCCGCGATACACGAACAGCACCACGTCGGCGTCCTGCTCGATCGAGCCGGATTCACGCAGGTCCGACAGCTGCGGCCGCTTGTCCTCGCGATTCTCGACCTGACGCGACAGCTGCGACAGCGCGATGATGGGAACGCTGAGCTCCTTGGCCAGCGCCTTCAGGCTGGTGGTGATCTCGGTGATTTCCTGCACGCGGTTGTCGTTGCCGCGTTTGCCCGAGCCCGACAGCAGCTGGATGTAGTCGATCACCAGGAGGTCGAGGCCCTTCTGGCGCTTCAGACGGCGGGCGCGCGCCATCACCTGGGCGATCGAGATGCCGCCGGTCTCGTCGACATAGAACGGCAGCGACTGCAGCTCGATCGAGCATTCGCGCAGCTTCTCGAAATCGGCCTCGGTGATGCCGCCGCGGCGGATGTGGCTCGACGGAATGCCGCTGCGCTCGGCGATGATACGGGTGGCGAGCTGCTCGCCGCTCATTTCGCAGGAAAAGAACCCGACCACGCCGCCCTGGGCGGCCCGATAGGTGCCGTCGGGCTGCAATTCGGGAACATAGGCCTGGGCGACGTTGTAGGCGATGTTGGTCGCGAGCGAGGTCTTGCCCATGCCGGGACGGCCGGCGAGGATGATCAAGTCGGAGTGCTGCAGGCCGCCCATCTTGGCGTCGAGATCGCGCAGGCCCGTCGAGATGCCGGACAGCTTGCCGTCGCGCTGGAACGCCTTGGCGGCCATGTCGAGCGCGGTCGTCAGGGCTTGCGAGAATTTCTGGAACCCGCCGTCGTAGCGTCCGGACTCCGCGAGCTCGTACAGCCTGCGCTCGGCGTCCTCGATCTGGTTGCGCGGCGCGAAGTCCACCGGCGCGTCATAGGCGACGTTGACCATGTCCTCGCCGATGCCGATCAGGTCGCGGCGCAACGACAGGTCGTAGATGGTGCGGCCATAGTCCTGGGCGTTGATGATCGTGGTCGCTTCGGCCGCGAGCCGCGCCAGATACTGCCCGACGGTCATGCCGCCGATGTCGACGTCGGCGGGCAGGAACGTCTTCAAGGTCACGGGCGTCGCGACCTTGCCCATCCGGATCAGGCTGGACGCGGTCTCGAACACGGTCTGGTGCAGCGGCTCGAAGAAATGCTTCGGCTCGAGGAAGTCGGACACGCGATAGAACGCGTCGTTGTTGACCAGGATCGCGCCGAGCAGACCCTGTTCCGCCTCGATGTTGTGAGGAGCGCTGCGATAGGCCGGCGTTGCTGCGTCAGCCGGCGCCAGCTTGTGAACGTTCGAATCGGTGAGTGCCATGACCGCGTGTTTAGCAGCTTTGAAGGGGAGGGGATAAAGCGCCAGTCGCGCGCGAAGCGGAAGCGAAAGCTGAGCGCTATTCACCGTCCGGTAAATCTGGTGGATGAATCCGGACTCGCCAGATGTCGCGCTTGACGGAACCGGGGGGACTCAACGCCGCGCAGGCGGGAGCGACGCGCCGCTGCAATCAGGGAACGCGATCGTTCGACAGTTCTGCGATATGGGAACGGGAGCCGGCACGCCCAGGCGCGCCACGGCCGCAAGCGGATCCGCGCGGGACGTCAGACCAGCAGCAGATAGAGGAGGGCGAGGAGGGAGGCACCCACGCCGGCGGCAATCAGCGCGTAGTCGGTGCTGAAGTCGGTCTGCGGTTCCAACATGGCTCTGGCGGGGCTCTGGGACATGCGGGGACACTACGGCCAGGCTTTCCCGGGGTCTGTGAGCCAGTTCACAGACCGCACGATTTGTTTGAAAATTTGAGTCGGATGGGCATGATCTCGCGCGCGAGACGCAACCTGTCCACCGCGCGTCTCAAAATTGAACCCGAGCCCGGCGGGGCGCTGCCGAGCGAATGCGGGCATCCGTCTCTGCAAGACCATCGCACTGACGCCGCCCTCCGCTGTCGTCCCGGGCCGCGCGCGCTACTCCCCCGCCATCCGCAGCGCCGGACGGCTGCCGCGCTCGCGCGCCCGCAGCCGCGTCTCCTCACGGGGGATGTAGTCGCGCGTCATCGGCACGACGCCCTGGCGCTTCGTCAGCTGGATCTGGACATTCATCAGGTTCTGCTTGCGGAACGCCATCTCCGATATCGCCAGGTAGAACTCCCACATTCGCGCGAAGCGCTCGTCATAGAGCTGCACGGCCTCGTCGCGCCGGGCCATGAAGCGTTCGCGCCACGCCTTCAGGGTCTCCGCGTAGTGCAGCCGCAGGATCTCGATGTCGCAGACGAGCAGCCCGGCGCGCTCGATCGCCGGCAGCACCTCCGAGAGGGCTGGGATGTAACCGCCGGGGAAGATGTATTTGGCGATCCATGGATTGGTCGCATCCGGCCCCCCGGAGCGTCCGATCGAATGCAGCAGCATGACGCCGTCGTCCGCGAGCAGCTCGGCGCAGCGGCGAAAGAAGGTGTCGTAGAAGGCGACCCCGACATGCTCGAACATGCCGACCGAGACGATGCGGTCGAAGGTGCCGGGCACGTCGCGATAGTCCTGCAGCAGGAAGCGGGCGGAGGCGGAGAGGTTACGTTCGGCCGCGCGGGCCTCGGCGACCTGCAACTGCTCGGCCGACAAGGTCACGCCGGTCACGTCGGCATCACACATCTCAGCCAGGTAAAGTCCAAGCCCGCCCCAGCCGCAGCCGATGTCGAGGATGCGATGGCGGCGGCCGATCAGCAGCTTGGCCGCCAGATGACGTTTCTTGGCGAGCTGGGCCTCGTCCAGCGTCGCGTCCGGCGTCTCGAAATAGGCGCAGGAATATTGCCGGTCGGCATCGAGGAACAGCGAATACAGCCGGCCGTCGAGATCGTAATGATGGGCGACGTTGCGGCGCGCGCGTCCCCTGACGTTGAGCTGGCGCAGATGGCGGGCCAGGTAGCGCAGCCACCATTGCGGTTTTGCCCAGTCGGGCACCACGGCCGGCTGGCTCATCACGATCGACAGCAGATCCGCGATCGATCCCCGTTCGACCACGAACGAGCCGTCCATATAGATCTCGCCGAGCGCGAGCTCGGGATTGGCCAGAAGCCGGCGCTCGGCTTCATGGGTCAGAAATCGTGCCGCCACGGGAACACCGGTTCCATCCCCGCAGCTGAACGTCGTGCCGCTGGCGGTCGTAAAGCTGATCGACCCACGGCAAATGAAGCTACTCAACAGACTTCGCAGCAAACGGTCCATCCACACCACCCAACGAGCCATCCCGTGAGTTGTTGACTTTCCCGGCCGTCGCACTCGACGCATCGAGAACCGATTGGTTCCCTGTCATCACCTTGTTATGTTACTCAGCGGGCACAAGCCGACGCCACTGCCATGAACACAACGCCGATATTCCGTCATGTCATTGATCGATGGACATCTCAGCGCAGGAACATCTGTGCGCTTTCATTCGCTCCGCAATCCGTTAAAAAGGCCGCGGCCGCCGGCCTTTTGGCCGGTGTCCGGCATCTGACCGCCGGACGAGGTCCGAAGGAATCGCCATCGAGGGCGTGGAGCGACCGCAACGTCCGCTGTCACGTTCGGCTGATAGCGAGAGGAAACACGGCAGCGGATGTCGCGCGGGGGCGGCGCCGTGTGGGCGAAACCATAGCTGGAGAATGAGAATGGTGGGCCGAGCGCTCAATTTGGCGACGGTGGTGGCGGTGTTCTGCATGGGCTTTGCGGGGGCCGCCGTTGCGCAGGAAAATCTCGATGCGGGCAAGAGTCCTGCGCAGATCTACAACGGGACCTGCGTGGTCTGCCACAAGTCGCCGCGCGGCCTGGTCAAGAACACCTCGGCCGGCTCGCTGCCCGGGTTTCTGCGCCAGCATTATACGACGAGCCCCGAGATGGCCGGCGTGCTCGCCAACTACCTGATTGCGAACGGCGCTGCGGATGCGCGCTACACGGGCCATTCGGCCAAGGACGGCAAGGAGACGCGGTCCGAGCGCCGCGCCCGGTCGGCCGCCACCGAGCCGTCGGAGGCGAAGCCAGCCGCCGCGGATGCTGCTGCCAGCCCAGGCGAGCCGCGCCGCCGTTCGGGTCATCACTCCAAGCGCTCCGCGCCGGCCGAGGCGAAGCCCGACGCGGCAGCGGATCCAACCGCTGCGCCGGCCGACGGCGAGGGCAGCGCGCCCGCGAAGAAGGGCAGGCTCGGCAAGCGCAAGAAGCCGGCCCAGGAGGGCTCGGCTGCGGAGGAGACGCGCGGCGAGCCGACCGGTGCGACCCGGCCGTCGCCGTCGCGCGAGGACAGCGCCGCCGGCTCCGAGCCGCCGCGGGTCGAGCCGGCGAGATCGAGCGACGCCGCCCCGGCGCTGCGGGCCGATCCGGTCCCACCGGTGACGCCGGCGCCGGCCACGACCCAGTCGGTGCCGTCGGATCCCTCGGTTCCGTCCTCGCCCTCGCGGTGAGACGACAATGAAAAAATGAAAAAGCCCGGCTCGTTGAGCCGGGCTTTTCCGCAAATGGGCTGAGCGCGCTTACTGCTGCGCGGGCTCGCCGGCAGCGCCCTCGTCCTGGGCCTCCGGATCGAAGAACTCGCCGGCGGCGGCAATCGCTTCGGCGGCGGCGTCGCGGTCCTCCTGGCGGGTCGAGATGTCCTCGCCGCGCTTGATGCGCTCGGCCTCGTCGGCGCTGCGGGCGACCGTCACGGTCACCGAGGTCTCGACCTCCGGGTGGATCGCGATGGTGATCGTTTGCTTGCCGATCGTCTTGATCGGGGCGTCGAGCCAGACCTGCGGCCGGCTGACGGTGATGCCGTCGGCGGCGAGCGCGGCGACGATGTCACGCACCGAGACCGAGCCGAACAGCTGGCCGGATTCGGAGGCCTGGCGGATGATGACGATGTCGCGGCCGTCGATCTTCTCGGCGACCTTGGCCGCCTCGCCCTTGGCCTTGATATTGTTGGCCTCGAGATCGGCCTTCATGCCCTCGTACTTGGCCTTGTTCTCGGCCGTCGCCCGCAGCGCCTTCTTGCGCTTCAGCAGGAAGTTGCGGGCGAACCCGTCCTTGACCTTCACGATCTCGCCCATCTGGCCGAGCTTGGCGACACGTTCCAGCAGAATGACTTCCATCGATGTTCTCCTTGTGATGTTCGGAAGCGGTTGGTGTGAGGTTGAGCCTTTACGGCACCGGCAAAGGCGGCGGCTGCCGCGGGCCGAAACGGTGGCGGAGGTCGAAGGCGGCGTCGGCGAGGCCGAGGACGATCATCGCCAGCATGGGGATCGGCCAGATGAAGGTCAGCATCAGCGCGTAGGCGAGGCCGAGCCAGAGCGGCCGGGTGCGCAGTGGCAAGGTCAGCGTATGCAGGACCGCGAAGCCGGTCAGCGCATAGGCGGTCAGCAGCGCTGCGGCGGCGATCCGCGCCAACATGCCGATCAGTCCGCCTGGGAAGCAGAAGGCGATGATCGCAAACAGCGCCGGAAGCGTCATCAGCGGCAGCTTGGTGTCACGCAGGCGAGGCCATGGGCGCATCAGCCGGCCGGAGATCGCCGTGATCTTTGCGGCTGCCAGAACGTTGAGCGACAGGATCGTGGTCATGATCACCGCGGCCATGGGCGGCGCCATGAAGACCAAGAGCTCGATCAGCCGGGGAATGTCGACCGCGTCGGTCGACGTGACGGTATTGCCGAGCACGCGCGACAGCAGCCGCCTGAGACCCTGATTGGTGGCCGTCATGTCGGTGCCGAAGGAGAACGCGGCGATCAGCGCCGCGATCACCGCGATCCACAGCAGGATATGGCCGGGCGGATACCATTCGATGCCATCCTGGCCGGACGGGCTGGTCGTCGGACGGCCGAGCAGGACGAGGTGGCCGAGCCACCAGGCCGGCAGCGTCACGGAGACGGCAAAGGCGAGAGCGCGATCGAAGCCGAAGATGGCCAGCACGCAAGCGGTTGCTACGAGACCGCCGATGACAGCGCAAATCCGGCCCCAGGCGATTGCGGCGACCAGCAGCGGCACGGGCGCGAGCAGCGCAAGCACGAGCGCCGTCATCACGCCCGACCCGGTCGAGGCGAACATGACCGCGGAGGCAGCGCCTGCCGCGAGCGCGATGAGAAGCGTTCCGATCATCAGCTGTCCCGCTCCCTTCGAGCGGTTAGAGGCGTGATGGCCCCAACCATCGGCGACCGGACGACCCGGAAGCCTTATGAGAATTCAACGAGAGGAGCCGGCGGCGCGGGGCCGCCGGTCCGAGGTCCGCAATCAGCGGATGACGTAGGGCAGCAGGCCGAGGAAGCGGGCGCGCTTGATGGCGCGCGCGAGCTCGCGCTGCTTCTTTGCCGAGACGGCCGTAATGCGGCTCGGCACGATCTTGCCGCGCTCGGACACGTAGCGCATCAGCAGCTTGGAGTCCTTGTAGTCGATCTTCGGCGCGTTCGGCCCGGAGAACGGGCAGGTCTTGCGGCGGCGGAAGAACGGGCGACGTGCGGGGGCTTCAGCCATTGATCTTACTCCTCGTCCGCAGTTTCTTCGTCACGGGGACGGCGCGGGGGACCGCGATCACCACGGTCGCCACGATCACCGCGGAAACCGCCGCCATCGCGCTCACCGCGAAAGCCGCCGCCACGGTCGTCGCGCTCACGGTCGCGATCGGCCTTGCGCATCATCGCCGACGGACCTTCCTCGAGCTCGTCGACGCGGACGCTCAGGTAACGGATCACGTCCTCGCTGATCCGCTCCTGACGCTCGATCTCGGCGATCGCCGCCGAAGGCGCGTCGATGTTGAGCAGCACGAAGTGCGCCTTGCGGTTCTTGTTCATGCGGTAGGTGAGGGAGCGAACGCCCCAATTCTCGGTCTTGGTGATCTTGCCGCCGAGACCTTCGACGATGCCGGTCATCTGGGCTGTCAGTTCTTCCACCTGCTGGGTGCTCGCGTCCTGACGCGCGAGAAAAACATGCTCATAAAGAGGCATGGCTGTCCTTTCCATGTTGGCGCAGATCTCGGCGTCAAGCCCTTCGAGCCCTTGTGGAAAGGACTCGCAGACGTCAGCTCAGAAGGCGGGAACACGGGACGACGGGCCGACTGGCCCTGCCCCATCAAAGTCGCCTGGACATCCTGGAGGAGATACATCCCCAGGATCGAGCAAGGTTAATTTGCTGGGACCGTCCGTTCAGCTCCCGGCTCGGGATCCACGGATGGCGGGCCTTATACCGATTTTCGGCGCCAAGGCAAGGGAAAGTGGTCGAATTGCGCCCGTCACGCGCTTGACATCCCGGCCTTTGCCAGTGTCTTTCCGGCCAAAGCTACTCAATTCCAGGGATTTTGGAACGTTCAGGGGTCGGCCATGACGGCAGCATTCACTTTTCCGGGGCAGGGGTCCCAGGCCGTCGGCATGGGCAAGGCGCTCGCGGACGCCTTCCCGGTCGCCCGCTCCGTGTTCGAGGAGGTCGACGCCGCCCTCGGCGAGAAGCTGACCGCCCTCATCTGGGAAGGCCCGGCCGAAACCCTGCAATTGACCGAGAACGCCCAGCCCGCCCTGATGGCGGTTTCGATGGCAACCTTGCGGGTGCTGGAGGCCGAGGCGGGGTTCTCGGTCGGGCGTGATGCGGCCTTCGTCGCCGGCCACTCCCTCGGCGAATATTCGGCACTCGCGGCTGCCGGCAGCCTGACCATCGCCGACACCGCCCGCCTGCTGCGGACGCGCGGTCTCGCCATGCAGAAGGCCGTTCCGGTGGGCGTCGGCGCCATGGCCGCGCTGCTCGGGATGGATTACGAAGCCGCCGTGGCTGTCGCCGACGAGGCGGCCCAGGGCGAGGTCTGCCAGGCCGCCAACGACAATGGCGGAGGGCAAGTGGTGGTGTCCGGCAACAAGGCCGCCGTCGACCGCGCGGTCGAGATCGCGCGCGGCAAGGGCGCCAAGCGCGCCATGCTGCTGCCGGTCTCCGCGCCGTTCCATTGCAAGCTCATGCAGCCGGCGGCGGACGTCATGGCGGAGGCGCTGTCCAGGGTCACCATCAAGGCGCCGGCCGCGCCGCTGGTCTCGAACGTGCTCGCGGCGCCGATCAGTGATCCCGACGAGATTCGCCGTCGCCTGGTCGAGCAGGTCACGGGTACGGTGCGCTGGCGCGAATCGATCGCCTATATGGCGAGCCAGGGCGTGACGCGGTTTTTCGAAATCGGCGCCGGCAAGGTGCTGAGCGGCCTGGTCAAGCGGATCGCGGACGGTGCGGTCGGTGTCGCCGTCGGCGGACCGGCGGACATTGCGGCCGCCAAGGATGCCTTGGCGGCGGCCAAAACGTCGTAAGGGGCTGCGTGCAGCGGCATTGAGGAGAGTTTGATGTTCGATCTGAGTGGCAGGACCGCGCTGGTCACCGGCGCGACCGGCGGCATCGGCAATGCGATCGCCAAGGCATTGCATGCCCAGGGAGCGACCGTGGCCGTTTCCGGCACCCGGCGCGAGGTGCTCGAGACCCTCGCGGGCGAGCTGGGCAGCCGCGTGCACGTGCTGCCCTGCAATCTGTCGGATACGGCCGAGGTCGAGGCGCTGGTACCGGCCGCCGAACAGGCCATGGGGCAGGTCGACATTCTCGTCGCCAACGCCGGCATCACCCGCGACAACCTGTTCGTGCAGCTGCGCGACGAGGATTGGGACGAAGTGATCAAGGTCAACCTGACCGCGACATTCCGCCTCTCGCGTGCCGCCACCAAGCTGATGATGCGCAAGCGCTTCGGCCGCATCATCGCGATCACCTCGATCGTCGGCGTCACCGGCAATCCGGGGCAGGGCAATTACACGGCGTCCAAGGCCGGCATCATCGGCATGATCAAGACGCTCGGTGCCGAATATGCCAAGCGCGGCGTGACCGCCAACTGCATCGCCCCGGGCTTCATCAAGACACCGATGACCGACGCGTTGAACGAGAAGCAGCGCGAGTCGATCCTCGCCAAGGTGCCGGCGGCGCGGTTGGGCACGCCCGAGGACATTGCTGCAGCTGCGGTGTACCTCGCCTCAAACGAGGCGGCCTATGTCACGGGCCAGACCATCCACGTCAATGGCGGCATGGCCATGATCTAGGCTCTGCCGCGGCTCGGAATGCGGCGAAAAGACGTCGCGACCACCATACCGGGCCGTGTGGTCAATGATTCGCGTGTATGGTAACCGGGCGGCTGATGGGGGCACGAAGAACGCCATTGCAGGATTTCCAAACCCTGTATATTGGCGGGGCGAGCTACCATCGTTCGCCGGGCCTCCGTCGACTGGTGCTGCTGATCCGGGTTTCTGTTTGAGCGCTCTGGATCGGAGGCGTACCGGCCTCATGGAGAGTGTGGATTGGAGTTTGTGAGTGGCCCCGTTTCCGAAGTTTTCGGACCGCAAGTCGTCCGCCAAATTTCGGTAAAGGGGCGCTGCGGGGCAAATCTGGTTTTGCGCGATCGCGAAGGAAGTTTAGCGGCCGGGGTGATGCGGATCATCCGGGGGTCGGGTCTTAAAGGAACAAGCACGAGGTTGAACGATGAGTGAGATTGGCGAGCGGGTTAAGAAGATCGTGGTCGAACACCTTGGTGTCGAGCCCGAGAAAGTGGTCGACAACGCGAGCTTCATTGACGACCTCGGTGCTGACAGCCTCGACACGGTCGAGCTCGTCATGGCCTTCGAGGAGGAGTTCGGTTGCGAGATTCCGGACGACGCCGCGGAGACGATCCTGACTGTCGGCGACGCCACCAAGTTCCTCGAGAAGAACGCCAAGAGCTGACGCTCTAGCGAAGTTGCGCGAAACCGGCCGATCCGTCTTGTGCGGTCGACCGGTTTCTTGCTGTTGGCGGCGTCGCGATGAGCCGTCATCTGGCGGCCGGCGACGGACGATTCGGACGCGCTGCCTGGCCAGAACGTGTTACTCGAACAATTGACCCGAGGTGCGGCGACGGCAGTCAGCCGATCCACAAGCGCTCAAGGTCGGGTCTGGAGAAGCGAACATGAGGCGGGTTGTCGTCACTGGCCTTGGTATGGTTTCGCCGCTTGGCTGTGGTGTGGAAACGACCTGGCAGCGCATCCTTCAGGGCAAGAGCGGTGCGCGCTTGATCGAGTCGTTCGACGTCTCCGATCTTCCCGCCAAGGTGGCCTGTCAGGTGCCGCGCGGCGATGGTTCCGACGGCACCTTCAATGCCGACCAGTGGATGGAGCCGAAGGACCAGCGCAAGGTCGACGATTTCATCATTTTCGCGATGGCTGCGGCGCGTCAGGCGCTCGATGACGCCAACTGGCATCCGGCAACGGAAGAGGACCGCTGCGCCACCGGCACGTTGATCGGGTCCGGCATCGGTGGCCTCTCGGGCATTGCCGACACTGCGATCCTCCTGAAGGAACGCGGTCCGCGCAAGGTGTCGCCCTTCTTCATTCCCGGACGTCTGATCAACCTCGCCTCGGGCTATGTCTCGATCGAGCACGGGCTCAAGGGCCCCAATCATTCGGTGGTCACCGCCTGCTCGACCGGCGCGCATGCGATCGGCGACGCCAGCCGCCTGATCGCGCTCGGCGATGCCGATGTCATGGTCGCCGGCGGCACCGAATCGCCGATTTGCCGAATCGGCATGGCCGGGTTCTGCGCGGCGCGCACGCTGTCGACCGGATTCAACGAGACGCCCGAGCGGGCATCGCGCCCTTACGACAAGGACCGCGACGGCTTCGTGATGGGCGAGGGCGCCGGTGTGGTCGTGCTCGAGGAGTATGAGCACGCCAAGGCACGCGGCGCGCGGATCTACGCCGAAGTCTCCGGCTACGGACTATCCGGAGATGCCTATCACATCACCTCGCCATCTCCGGACGGCGACGGCGGCTTTCGCAGCATGAGTGCCGCCTTGAAGCGTGCCGGCATCACGGCAGCCGATCTCGACTACATCAACGCCCACGGCACCTCGACGCAGGTCGGCGACGAGATCGAGCTCGGCGCCGTCGAGCGTCTGCTCGGCAATTCCGCGTCGAAGATCTCGATGTCCTCGACCAAATCGTCGATCGGTCATCTCCTGGGAGCTGCGGGCGCCGTCGAAGCGATCTTCAGCATTCTCGCGATTCGGGATAACATCGCTCCGCCGACGATCAACCTGGAGAACCCGTCGGTGGAGACCGCGATCGACCTCGTGCCGCATGCGCCTCGCAAACGCGAGATCAACGTGGCGCTGTCGAACTCGTTTGGTTTCGGCGGCACCAACGCGTCGGTGGTTTTGCGGCGCGTGGCGAACTAGTGCGGAAGGACGGATGCCGCTCGGGCCGATTGTCGCTTGGTCACGTGGATATCCGACTGCAGCCACACTAGAACCCAAGACTTCGCGTGTCCTTCGCAGGTCGGCCTTCGGCGCCGATGCGGTAAGTGGATGCGCATGGCGGTGAGGCCCGGCGAAAACACCTTTTCGCCGTATTCGATGACGACATGACGAATCGTTAAATTGGGCGTGGACTTCAGGTCGCTTGCGTTGGGGAGCGCACGGCCACGACGAGAGCGACAGGACTGAAGGTTGCATCGATGAGTGAACGGCCGCCCATCTCACCCCGCAGCCCGCGCGCAGCGCTGGAGCCGGAACGCGTGCCGCCGCCGCCGCGCCGCTCCGACCGCGCCCGCAATCCGTTCGTGGTGGTCGGCAATGCGATCATCACCTTGCTCATCCTGGCCATGCTCGGCGTGGGCGCGGCCTACTATTATGGACGGCAGATCCTCGAAGCGGCAGGACCGCTGCAGGAGGACAAGATCGTCAACATCCCGCAGCGCGCGGGTAAACGCGATATTGCCGACGTACTCGCGCGTGAAGGCGTGATCGACGTCAATCCGTGGATCTTCATTGGTGGGGTCTATGCCCTGAAGGCCAGTTCCGACCTCAAGCCGGGCGAGTATGCGTTCCAGAAGAATGCGTCGTTGCGCGACGTGATCGGCGTCATCGTCGAAGGCAAGGTCGTGCAGCATTCGGTGACCGTGCCCGAGGGCCTGACGTCAGAGCAGATCGTGGCCCGCCTGTCCGAAAACGAGATCTTCACCGGCAGCGTCCGCGAGATTCCGCGCGAAGGCACGTTGTTGCCGGAGACCTACAAGTTCCCGCGCGGCACCAGCCGCGACCAGGTCGTGCAACGCATGCAGCAGGCGCAGAAGCGGGTGTTGGCCGAGATCTGGGAACGGCGTAGTCCGGATCTGCCGGTCAGGACGCCGGAGCAGCTGGTGACGCTGGCTTCGATCGTCGAAAAGGAGACCGGCAAGCCCGACGAGCGCAGCCGGGTGGCCGCCGTATTCGTCAACCGGCTGAAGCAGAGGATCAAGCTGCAGTCCGATCCGACCATCATCTATGGTCTGGTTGGCGGCAAGGGCACGCTGGGCCGTCCGATCAAGCGCAGCGAGATCACCCAGCCGTCGCCCTACAACACTTATGTGATCGAGGGCCTGCCGCCGGGACCGATCTCCAACCCCGGCCGCGCCTCGCTGGAAGCGACGGCCAATCCGGCGCGCACGCGCGATCTCTATTTCGTCGCCGACGGCACCGGCGGCCATGCGTTCACTGAAACCTACGACCTGCACCAGAAGAACGTCGCCAAGCTCAGGGCGATGGAGCGGCAGACCCAGAACGACACGGTCGAGCCCGACGAGGCGCCGCCTGCCGTCGCGGGCGGCACGGCCGATCCGGCGGCCGGAGCGGCGGCCCCACGGGTTCCCGCAGCGGCAAAGAAGCCGCCGGCCAACCGCGCCACCGGCGGAGTTGCGCCGGGGGCCGCACCTGGCAATGGCGCCCGTCAGGGGGCGGCGCAGCCGAGCCCGCCGGTCGTTCAGCAATAATTTCCCACGCATGTCGGCCGCGCAGAACCGGGCTTAACATTTGCCCAAAAGGCCGTAAGGTTCGCGCACTTTTGGCGGGGGCTGAGTCTGTCCTCGTTCCCAATGTGCCGGAGACATGGACGAAATGGCGCTGTCGAGCATGACCGGCTTTGCCCGTAGCCACGGAGCAAGCGGTCCCTACTCGTTCGAGTGGGAGTTGAAGTCGGTCAACGCCAAGGGATTGGACATCCGGGTGCGGTTGCCGCAGGGCTGGGACGAGGTCGAGGCCTTCGCCAAGAAGCGCGCAACGGAAGTCCTGTCGCGCGGCACCGTCTATGCGAATCTCACCGTCAAGCGCACCGAGACCGGGTCGACGGTGCGAATCAACGAGGACGTGCTGGCTGCGGTGGTGAAGATGGCGAGCTCGCTTGCGGGCCGGATCGACGCGGTCGCACCGAGCATCGATGGGCTGTTGTCGATCAAGGGCGTGATCGAGGTGGCGGAGCCGGAGAGTGACGAGGCCGAGGACAAGGCCGCCAAGGAGGCGGCGATCGCGGCGTTCGAGACCGCGCTGAAGCATCTCGTCGAGATGCGCCGGCGCGAGGGCGACACACTCGGACAAATCCTCAATCAGCGCGTCGACGAGATCGAGGCGCTGGCGAAAAAGGCGGAGGCATCGCCGGGCCGCAAGCCCGAGGCGATCAAGGCGCGGCTGGCCGAGCAGGTGGCAGCCTTACTCGAGACCTCCGATCGTTTCGATCCCGATCGCCTGGCGCAGGAGGCGCTGCTGATCGCGGCCAAGGCCGACGTGCGCGAGGAGCTCGATCGCATTGCCTCGCACATCGCGCAGGCGCGCGAGATGCTCGGCAAGGGCGGGCCTGTTGGCCGCCGGCTCGACTTCCTCGCCCAGGAATTCCATCGCGAGGTCAACACCACCTGCTCGAAGTCGAACGATATCGAGCTGACGAACATCGGCCTCGAGATGAAGACCGTGGTCGAGCAGTTCCGCGAACAGGTTCAGAATCTGGAGTGATCCATGGTGGCTCACGACGGAAGCTTCGATGGGGTCGAGCGGCGCGGCCTGATGTTCGTGCTGTCATCGCCTTCGGGGGCGGGCAAGACGACGCTGTCGCGCCTGCTGATCGAGCGCATGCCGGGCTTGCGGATGTCGGTATCGGCGACGACGCGTCCGATGCGCCCCGGTGAGATCGACGGCCGCGACTATCACTTCGTCGACCGGGCGCGCTTCGAGGACATGGCCAAGCGCAACGAGCTGCTCGAATGGGCGACCGTGTTCGACAACCGCTATGGCACGCCACGCGCGCCGGTCGAAGCGGCGCTCTCCGGCGGCCAGGATGTGCTGTTCGACATCGACTGGCAGGGCACGCAGCAACTGCGCGAGAAGGCGCGGCAGGACGTCGTCAGCGTGTTCATCCTGCCGCCGTCCGCCGCCGATCTCGAGAAGCGGCTGCATACGCGTGCGCAGGACTCCGATGAGGTCATACGCGGGCGCATGAGCCGCGCCAGTCACGAGATGAGCCATTGGGCGGAGTACGACTATATCGTCATCAACCGCAACGTCGACGATGCGTTTGCCGAGGTGCAGTCGATCCTCAAGGCAGAGCGCCTGAAGCGCGAGCGCCGGACCGGATTGACGACCTTCGTCCGCGAGTTGCAGCGCCAGCTCGAAAGCTGAGGCGCCTGTCACGCCCGTCGGCCGAGGCGCGCCAGGATGTCCTGGATGCCGTCGAGCGACTCATCCTGCTGAATGTTGCGCGGCCGCGGCCGCAGCGCCGGCGGCCGCGGAATGAAGTCGAGCGGCGGGGTCGCCGGGTCCTCGAACGGCGTCGGCACGAACAGGGGGCGCTGCTGCTGCGCCCGCTGCGCCTGCGGTCTGTCGATGGGGAGCGCGGCGGGGATCGACGACCGCGATTCCAGGAGACTCATCAGTCGGGCCGCGGGATCATCATGCATGTGCGCGACGTTCTGCTGAGCCTCGACGGAGAACTCCTCGTGCTCCTCCTGCTGCGGCTCTGCCTCCAGCTCGTCTTCGGGCAATGAAAAGCGCGACTGCAGAAGGTTGATCAGCGCCGCCGCGGGATCGTCGAACTCATCGTCTTCGGCGGCAGGGGCCTCCGACATCATCGCGGGTCCGGCCACGGCGATGTCATCGTCAGGCTGAGGGGCCGGTTGTCGTGCCGCGTGCGCGCGAAGCGTCTCGATCAGTGCGGCCGCTGGATCGGCTGGTGCTGTCGACGGCGCGCGCGTGGGTTGATCGGGCATCGCGGGAACGGGCTGAGCGGCCGGCTGGCCGCCACGCAGACGATCCGTCAGATGTTGCGACGCCGGCGTGGTCTGGGGGGCCGCGTCCTCACGCGCTGGCGGAGCCGTCTCAGCGAGGACCGCTGCAGCCGGAGCATCGCCAGCCTCGCCGGGTTGCGTGGTACGCCGCTTGGCCGCGCGCGATACCAGCAACGCGGCAATCACCTTGGCGGCGTCGATCGGGGCGCCGGCAGAGGGGGACGCGGCTTCGCTGCTGCGGGCCTTGCGCAGCGCCGACACGATTTCGCTGACGTCGACAGGGGCGGGTGGGGCGGCGCTCGTGCCAGCCTGCGTCGGTGGCGGTGCGGGTGGCGGCATCGGTGCGGCCGCCTGGACGCGGATGGGATTCGCAGGTTCAACTCGCTGCGCAGCCGGCCAGGGCTCGGCGGGTGCGGTCGGCGCCGCATAGGTCGGCGAGCGTTGCGAGGCGGCTGCGGCAGCGGCGCTCGCCTGGGCTGCTGCAATCTTGGTGGCAGCGGCCTGCGCCGCGGCCATCTGGGCAGCCGTCAGTTGTGCTTGCGCCGGAGCAGCAGGCGATGGAGCAATTGCGGCAGCCGGCGATGGCTGCACGTTGGCCGCAGCCGCCTGTGCCCCGGAAGGCTCAGCCCGGCGCACCGCTGCGCGATCCACCAGCTCATCGACCGCCTGCCACACTGCGTCGGTGGACTGCGACCGTTGCATCTCCGCAGCCGCGTCCCGGTCGCGTCGGCGAGCGGCCACGGCCGGGTGATCCTGATGCTGGGGAGACGGCGCCGGTCGCTGTGCACGGGGGTCGATCTGGTCCGTTGAAGCGGACAGCCGCGCGCTGGCGAGGTCGAGCGCCGAAGCCGGCTGAGAGCCGCGGCTGCCGCCTGGATGGGATGGTGCCGCCGGCATGCTGCCGCGGTTCGCACGCATCCCGCCCTGCGGCGCCTTGGACCGTGGCTTCATGCGACCACGGCGCATCCGTACTGCGTCCGCGTGCCAGCTGCCGTTGCGCCGTTGCCGCCGTCCCATCCGGCTGAGCCGATAGAGCGCGCTCGCCAGCAGTCCTGAAATCGCGAGTGCGCCGATGACCACGAGCATGAGCACGTGGATGGGCGCTTCGGGCTTGCTCGGCTTGGGTGCGATGATCGGCCCGTCGGCAGCCGGCGCCGCATTCGCGTCCGGCTCCACATTGCCGTCGTCGGCCATCGCCGGCGGCGGCGCATCGGCTGCAATCGGGTCAGCCTGTTGCGGCGGGGCAGAGGGCCAGGGCGAGCTATCGAGGCTGCGCGGCAGGCTGGCGTCCGACGCCGTCAGCGTCGTCCGTGTGGCGAGGGTCTGCGGCTTCGGCGTGCCTCGCACGGCGAGATCGGTACGCAGCCGCGGCTGCGGCGCTTCTGCGAGGGCGTCGCTGGTGCGAACGACCGGGCCATCGGTGCGTCTTGGCGTCAGTTTGGGTGGAGCGGGCTGTGCGAAGTCCCAGGGAGCCGGCTGCTGCGTCGCCCGTATCGGTGCCGCGGCGGCGTCACGGGGGTTGCCGTTGGCGTCTTTCAGATACCAGCAACGCCGATTGGTGCCACGATCGAAACGATAGTACCAGCGTTGCGCGTCGGACTTCTCTCCCGTCGGCTCGGTCAGACATTCCTCCGCCGCCAAGACGACGCGCGGCAGCACGAGCACGACGCTGCCAGCGATTCCGGCAGCAATGGCAAATGCAACTCCTGCCGTTCGGCTTGCCATTGAAGACTCCGGATACGCTTACGCAACGGCGCGTTCTCGGAGACAAGTTGGGTGGCAATGAGCCGCAATTCCGGATTAATTCTGTCTCGATCCTTTCGTGTCCGAGTGCGGCTTTTTTCCCACAAGAGGATTTGCATCGCGCCGCGATTTTGGCCGCGCTATCGCGCCAAATCGGTCACATCGGTGAAGATGGACCCGGTTTTTCACCCTCAGAGATCAAGGGCGTCACACCGACAACCTCTGCGTTTGTGGACAAATGATTGGCAGCAGCGGCAGCGGTGCAGCACCGCCGCCGCGTCCGATGTCGCAACAGGCGACGGATCAGTTCGTCAGCACCACACGTCCGACCACATGGCCGGCGCGCAGCGCATCGATCCACTTCTGTACGTCAGCCATCGGCTCCTCGCGCATCGGCGGCGGCTTGATCTTGCCGGCGCGCGCGAGCGCCATCAACTCGTGCGCCTCAGTCAGCGTGCCAACCATGAAGCCCTCGATGGTCATGCGCTTGTACACCCATTGAACCATCGGCAGGGTGAACTGGCCGCCCATCAGTCCGGAGACGACGATCTTGCCGCCGCGTGCAACGACGGACACCGCAAAGGCCATCGACTTCTCGTTGCCGGCGAAATCGACGACCTCGTCGAAGCCGCCCTCGGTCTCCTTGAGGATGCGCTTGATCACATCCGGCTCGGCCGGATCGTAGGCCGTCGCGGCGCCATTCTTCAGCGCGGTCTCGCGCGCAGCCGCCGAGAGGTCGGCCATCGAGATCGGTTGCTTGAACATCGCCTGCGCGAACGACAGGCCCATCATGCCGACGCCGCCGAGTCCGATCAGCAGCAAATTGCGCTGGCGCGGCCGATCCACGAGGCGCTTGAGCGCGCCATAGGCCGTTACGCCGGAGCACATCAGCGTCGCGGCCTGGTTGACCGGCAGCGGATCGTATTCCAGCAGATATTTCGCGTCGGGCACCAGCACGTGGGTGGCGAAGCCGCCGTCGATCGAGACGCCGAGGAAGCGCTGCTTGGCGCACAAATTCTCGTCGCCATTGGCGCAGTCGCGGCATTGGCCGCAGCCGATCCACGGAAACACTGCGCGGCGCGCGCCGATCAGTTCCTTCGGCACGTCGGGTCCGACCTCGTCGACGACTCCGGCAATCTCGTGTCCGAGCGTGAAGGGCAGGGTCATGCCGCGCGTGGTGTCCAGGCGCTTGCCGCCGCCGAGATCGGCATAGCCGTCCTGGATATGCAGGTCGGAGTGGCACAGGCCGCAGCGCTCGATGCGAACCAGAACTTCCCGGCCTTGCGGCTTCGGCGTCTCGACGATGGTTTCGCACAGCGGTGCGTCGAACTTGACGAGCGACTGACGGCGCATCAACGCCATGATGAAACTCCCTGAAATGCTTGTTGATTAAGACTTGTTCTCGTTGCGACTATTGGTCAATTCGCGGGCCATGGCAACAAAGCCCGACACCGGAATGGTCTCGGCGCGGCGGGTGGGATCGACGCCGGCGGCGGCCGCGAGCCGCGCGGGATCCGCCGGCAGCGACTTCAGGCTCTGCCGCAGCATCTTGCGGCGCTGGCCGAAGGCGGCGGCCGCGACCTGCTCGAGCGCGCGGCGGTCGCATGGTTCGGGCGAAGGGCGCGGCACCAGCCGCACCACCGACGAGGTGACCTTCGGCGGCGGCACGAAGGCCGACGGCGAGATGTCGAACAGGATCTTGGTCTCGCAGCGCCAGTTGGCGAGCACGCCGAGCCGGCCATAGGCGTCCTCGTTCTCACGCGCGACGATCCGCTCGGCGACCTCGCGCTGAAACATCAGCACCATCATGTCGTACCAGGGCGGCCACGGCTCTACGGAAAGCCAGCCGATCAAGAGATGCGTGGCGATGTTGTAGGGCAGGTTGGCAACGATCTTCGCCTTGGTGCTGCCGAGGTAGGGCCGGACGTCGAAGGTGCGGGCGTCGGTGCAGACGATTTCGAGCCGGCCGGGGTAACGGTCGGCGATCGCCTGCAGCGCCGGGATCGCGCGCTCGTCGTGCTCGACCGCGATCACGTGGCGCGCGCCGAGCGCGAGCAGCGCCCGCGTCAGGCCTCCCGGGCCGGGGCCGATCTCCACCACGGTGGCGTCCTCCAGGGGACCCGCGGCCCGCGCGATGCGGGCGGTGAGATTGAGATCGAGCAGGAAGTTCTGACCGAGCGCCTTGCGCGCCGACAGCTGATGGTCGCGAATGACCTCGCGCAGCGGCGGGAGGTCGTCGATCGCGCTCATGACGACTGGCTGGCCATGCGCGCCGCGAGCTCGAGCGCCGCGATCAGGCTCGCCGGATTGGCGGTGCCCTTGCCGGCAATGTCGAAGGCCGTGCCGTGGTCGGGCGAGGTGCGGATGAAGGGCAGGCCGAGCGTCACGTTGACGCCCTCGTCGAACGCCAGAGTCTTGATCGGGATCAGTGCCTGATCGTGGTACATGCAGATGGCGCAGTCATAGGTCTTGCGCGCAGCTTCATGAAACATCGTGTCTGCCGGCAGCGGTCCCTTCACGTCGAGCCCGGCGTTGCGCAACGTCGCGATCGCCGGGGCGATGATCGTGTCCTCTTCGGTGCCGAGCGTGCCGTCCTCGCCCGCATGCGGATTGAGTCCCGACATGGCGATGCGGGGCCGCGCCACGCCGAAATAGCGACGCAGGCTCGCCGCGACGATTCGCGTCGTCGACGTGATCAGCGGGCTCGTCAGCTGTTCGATCGCATCGCGCAACGCGACGTGGATCGTCACCGGCACCACGGCGAGAACAGGCGACCACAGCATCATGACCGGCTGTGGCGTGGCTCCGCCATCGGCGGCGAGCTCGGCGAGAAATTCGGTATGGCCGGGATGCGAGAAGCCGGCGCGGTAGAGGACGGCCTTGGCGATCGGGTTGGTCACGACGGCGCTGGCGCGTCCGGCCCTCACGTCGGCCACGGCCTCCCGGATCGAGCCGATGGCCGCCTCGGCACTCGTCATGTCCGGGCGGCCCGGCAGGGCCGTCACGGCGTGCCCGGTGGAGACCACGGGCAGCGCGGTCGCAAACGCCTGCGCCGCTTGTTCGGGACGAACCTCGTCCACAGTGACGGGGAGGTCGAGCAGCTTGGCGCGCTGAGCCAGGAAGGCCGGATCACCGCGCACGTAGAAGGCGGGGAGTCCGAGCTCGGTGCGGCGCAGCCACGCTTGCAGGGTGATGTCGGGGCCGATGCCTGCCGGTTCCCCCAGGGTCAGCGCGAGCGGCTTCGTCATCAGCGATATTCGATCATCGCCGCCTTGCGGACTTCCTGCAGATAGGCCTTGGAGGTGGCCTCGTATTTCTTGGTATACATCTGCTCCTTGATCTCGCGCTTCTTCGGCGTGTCGATCGTGGTCGGAGTCCGCGAGCAGAGCGCCACCATCTGAATGCCCTGCCGTGTCGCTTCCGGCGGAGTCAGGTGGCCGATCGGCGTGTCATCGAGCAGCTTGCGCAGATTCGGCGGAATGTCGGCGGACGTCTTGACGACGATCTCCTTGATGACCGCATTCGCCGTCGTCTTGAAGATGTTGTTGGCTTCGGCGCAGGTCTGCACCCGTGAGCGCAGCGCCTCCGCCTCCTTGTGACGTGCCTCCATCAAGCCCTGGTTCGAGGAGTTCGACACGATCAACACGATTGGCTGCATCTTGTACTCGAACGCTTGGCCCTGCTGATCACCGTCGCCGCCTGCGGCGGCGACAGCCGCGGCGACGTCCTTGTCGGAGACGAGCAGCCGCTCCTTGTAGCGGCCGCGCACCAGGCTGCTCCAGACGATCTCGGCCTTGATGCGGGCCTTCAGCGTCTCCGGCCGCACGCCCTGGCTCTCCAGCGATTTGGTCAACTGTTCCGGGTTGAGCCGCATGCGAGAGCCCATGCCGGCAAACGACTGGTCGACGTCGGAGGCAGTCGGCTCGACGCCGTACTTCTTGCCCTCCTTGATCTTCACCTTGTCGTCGATCAGCTCGTCGATGATCTCCTGGCGGGACTGATGCTTGCGAGTGCTCAGGAAGTTCAGCTTGGTGCGCTGCTCGATGTCATAGTCGGTGATGGGATCGCCATTGACCATGACGACGATGCTCTGGGCGCGAGCTGACATCGTTCCGATGCCGCAGACGAGTGCGGCAAGAGTGCAGATGGCCAGGGCCCGAAGGCGAGGAGAGAACGCGATCGTCATGACCAAGCTTCGCTGTCGCTATTGATCCAACTGGAAACCGCGCCACGGCTCCCGACGAGGGACTTTCGAACCCCACGGAGCGGCCCGTCGGAGACTGGCGCGCGCTACTGAAGGCCCCCAGCCCCGGTTCCCGTGGACGAGGAATTGGCCAGCGTCCGGAGTCCGATCTGGAGCATATAGGCATGGCTCAGAACGGGGGGAGTGGTGCCTGCCGTATAGTTATACGACGTTACATAGTTGGCAGCCAGCACGAAACAATCATCCACATAGCCGGCGCCGATCACATACTGGTTGATCTTGTTGGCTGCCAGATCCCAGCGCGCCGCACCCGTGACGACCCAGTTCGGCGCTACCTTGACCGAGCCGCTGCCCAGGATGCCCTCGCGCCGGTCGAGATAGCCGAGCGCCGGATCGGCGGCATAGTTGCCGTAGGTCAGGGCCACCGACCAGCGGTCGAAGTTCGCCTTGGCTTCCGCCTCGAAGCGCTGGATGTTCAGGGTCTGCTGGTCGAACCGGCTGCGCATGCTGAACGTGTAGGTGCGGTTCGGCGAGTAATCGACACGCGCCACGTAGTCCGAGACGTTCTTGTCCAGGCCGGAGCCGATGGCGGTGTTGTTGGCATCCTGCACCGCGAACGAGTTCATCCCGAACAAATGGTAGGACTGGCCGAACAGCACGTTGATGGTGCCGCCGCGGTCGAACTGCGTCGTCGCCTGGACGCCGACATTGGCGCGGCCGCCGCCTTCGACGCGGTCGTAGCCGGAGAACTTGTCGACGCTGAACAGGTTGCTGGCGTCGAACACCATGCTCTGGGCGTCCTCGTTCGGCAGCCGGCCGGCGTAGGTCTCGTTCGGCCGGATGATCACTTGCGCGATCGGCTCGATCGTCGTCGTGCCCCATGGCTGCACGTTGATGAACGGGTAGCGATATTCGAGGCCGACCGTCGGCATCAGCCGCAGCGCCTGGGTGTCGCCGGTCTGCAGGAAATTACCGACGCCCGGCTGGTTCGAGACGTTGGCGTTGATCGCATCCGCGCGCAGGATCGCGAACGGCGTCCAGATCTGGCCGTAGGGATCGGTGAACGACCGCCGCCACTCCGCCTGCGCAGTCAGGCGGGTGTAGGTGCCGGGCGTGGCGCGCAGCAGGCATCGCGCGCGCGTCGCCGGATCGGCGGAATTGATGGCGCACAGGCCATTGGTGTTGGCCGTGGTCGTGATCGGGTCGAACACCGCCGTCTGGCGGCTCAGATTGACGAAATTGGTCTTGTAGCTGAACTCGCCGCCGAACACGGGGTAGTTCAGCACGTTCGAGTAATCCAGCACCGGATAGACCACCGGCACGGTCTGCTGGTTGCCTGAGAAGCTCAGATAGTGGATCGCCCGGACGTCGAAGAAGCTGCGGCTGCCGACGCCGGTCAAATACAGCTGCGAGATCGCCTCGGTCGGCAGGCTCATGAACGAGTTGAACGGGTCGCGGTACTGCGCCAGCCGGTAATCCGACAGGAACATGTAGTCGGACAGCAGGATGCCGTCCCAGCCCCAGACCCACTTGTCGTTGAGCGCGAACTGGCCCTTGGTGTCGACGCCGCCGCGGAACTGGCGATCGCCCGGCTGGCCGGCGAAGGCGTTGCGGTCGAGCTGATCGATCCCGTACAGGCGCACCTGATAGCCGCCATTGCTGAGGCGCTGGCGGAACTCGGTCTGCAGCAGCACGCCCTGCTTGGAGGTGATGCGCGGCGTGAAGGTCGCGTCGTAATCCGGCGCGATCGCCCAGTAATAGGGGATGTCGACGCCGAAGCCGTAGCCGCCGGTCTGGGTGACGCCGGGCATCAGGAAGCCGCTCTTGCGCTTCACGGTCGGATCGGGCGTCGAGAAGTAGGGGATGTAGGCCAGGGGAACGCCGAAGAACTCGAGCTGGGCGTTCTCGAAATACAGCATCTTCTCGGTCTGGTCGTGGATGATGCGCGCACCCTTGACCTGCCACAGCGGCGGCTTCTTCGGATCGTCCTTGCAAGGCGCGCAGGCGGTGTACACGCCGTTCTCGAAGACGGTGTAATTCCCCTTGGAGCGGTCGGCGCGGGTCGCCGCCATCCGCGTCTGGTCCTCGGTCTCGACGCGCAGCGAATCGACGAAGCCGTCACGATAATCGTCGGACAGGTCGAGGCTGTTGGCGTAGGTGATCTTGCCGTCGGCGTCGGTCATGCGGATGTTGCCTTCCGCATGCAGACGCTTGGTCTTCTGGTCGTAGATCACCCGGTCGGCCTCGACCGAGGTGCCATTGTAGAACAGCTGCACGTTGCCGACCGCCGACACGCGCGAGTTGTTGTAGTCGTAATCGACCTCGGTCGCCTGCACCAGCATCTGGTTGTCGTTGGCGACGCGCGGCGGCGGCGCCTTGGGCGGGCGCGGATTGTAGGTGAAGCCCTGCGCGGCGGCAGGACTCGGCGCCACGACCCCGGTCGCAGCCGCAACCATCAGGCCGAGCCCGCAGGCCAAAACGAATCCAAGCACGCCAGACCCGGCGCGACGCACGCGCACGCAACCGCGGCGCGCAACGGCATGCTGCCGAAGCGCGGCGAGCGCTGTCTGACGGACGGCAACGAACGACACTAGCCGTCCTCCTGGTAGAGCAAAGCCATGAAACCGGTGAGGCCGCCGACGAACACCGGCAGCCACGCCGCAGCGATCGGATTCATCAACTCAGCCTTGCTCAAATCTTCAGTTACTTTCGACAGAACGTAGAGCAGAAACCCGGCGCCCACGCCACTCAAAACCATTTTCTGTACGCCACCCATTCGGAAGAACCTGAGCGACACGGACGCAGCGAGCATGACCATCGCAGCCAGCAAAAACGGCTGCGCGATCAGCCTATGATACTGCAGTCGGTACCCCGCGGTCGCGAAGCCTGAGCTCTCCGACGAACGGATGTATGTCGGCAGTTGCCAAAACGACACAGTTTCGGGGGTGGAGAAGCTGTTTCGGACCTGCGCCGGCGTCAGGCTGGTCGGAAGAATGAACGTCGGTTCGTCGACAGGGGGCGCATCGAGGGAGAATCGGCGCACCGAGCGGAAGACCCACCGGCCTTCTTCGAGGGTCGCCTCGCGGGCTTCGATTCGCTCCTTGAAGTGCTTGTCCGTATCAAAACGGAACAGGGTCAGTCCGGTCAGGCGGACGCCCTGCTGCTCGCTGCGGGCGGCATTGATGATCACGGAGCCGTCCGGGTTGATCTGGTTGAGCCAGAAGCCGGCCGCATCCTGCACGCCGCCGCCGGGGGCCGCGCCGAACAGCTCGGCCTCCATGCGCTTGGAGAGCTCGCGCAGATTGGCCGACATCGGGTTGTAGAGGGTCGTGGCCATCAGCCCGAGCACGATGGCGCTTGCCAGCGCCGGCGCGATGAACTGCCAGGCGGAGACCCCTGCTGCGCGCGCCACCACGAGTTCGAGCCGGCGCGACAGTGCGAGATAGCAGGTCATGGCGCCGATCAGGACGCAGAACGGCATCATCTTCTCGAGCAATTGCGGCACCCGGAACAGCGACGTCTCCGCCACCATCAGCGCCGAGGCCGAGGCGAGCCCGGAGGTCTTGCGCACCATCTCGATGTAGTCGACGAGCACGAGCAGGATGAAGATGCTCGCGAACACGCCGACCGCCGAGACCAGGAAGCGGCCGGCGAAATAGCGCCCGAGCGTGTTGGTGACCATGCTCATGCGGTGGCCGGCCTTCCGAACAGGCGTGCGATCCGCGCGTTCGAGCGGTTGATGGCTTCCATCAGCCGCGCCGGCGGCTCGACCACCACGCCGCCGATGATGATCCAGATGCTGAGGCCGAGCACGCCGAACAGCATGAGGTACTGCACCAGTGCTGCCATCGGCGTCTTCACGGTCATGACCGAGCAGGCGAAGCCCGCCATGCGGACGCCGAACACGGCGAGGATGGCGCTGCCGAACGAGAAGTTGCGGCTCTGGCGTGTCGTCCGCGGCGCGCCCAGGAATGCGAAGGTGAGGGCTGCGAAGGCGAACGGATAGATCGGCGCCAGGAAGCGGTCGTGCAATTCCTGCCGGAATTGTCCCGGGATCTGCTTGTAGATCGGATCGTTCTCGGCGGGGGCCATTAGCTCCCAGAGATAGCGCTCGCGGATGCCGAGCGTGACGTCGCGGCCCTGATTCGAAAACTTCGACATGTCGAAGGCGTAGCGGGCGAACGCGACCATCGCCGGCTCGCGCTTGCCGAGCTCGAAGCGTTCCAGATTGCCGTCCTCGAGCACCAGGAACGAGCCGTCGGCATTCTTCACGACGGTGCCCTTCTCGGCGATGATCGTGATTCGCTCCTTGGGGTCGCGGCGGTCGTCGATCAGGATGCCGGACAGCTCGCCGCCGGGTTGGCGCTCGCGGATCCGGATGGTCAGGTTCTGGTCGAGCTGCGCGAACCGTCCGGGCTGCAGGATGTTGGCGAGCACGTCGGCGGTGATCTCGGCATCCCACTGCTTGATCCGGCGCAGGCCGTCGGGGGCGAAGAAGGCGGCGATCACCGTCACCAGCACGGCCACCGCGCAGGTGGCATAGGCGAACGGCACGAACAGCCGGATCGGCGACATGCCGGCCGCGTTCATGACGATGATCTCCGAATCGGTCGCGAGCTTGTTCAGCGTGTGCGAGACCGCGATCATCAGCGCAATTGGCGCGATGACGCCGAGCAGGGAAGGAATCACGAGCCCGGTGATGCCGAGGAAGGTCAGGATCGTCTGGCCCTGGCTGGTCATCAGGTCGATGCCGCGCAGCGCCTGCGTAATCCAGATCACGCCGGTGAGGCTGATCAGGACCAACGCGAACGACGCCAGCGTCGTGCGAAAGATGTACCTGTCGATGGACCCCATCGTCTGCGCTCGATCCCCAATCAGCAGTCCCGGAACGAGCGCTGCAGCCCCCCTTGAAACGGGTCCCCCAAGGCCGCTGTCGCCGTGACGTTCCAAGAGCAGTGAATATCATTACCATCTCGTTGATCCGTCGACAAAATGGCTGTGGCGTGGCGCCCCGAAAATACGGTCAAAATTTCATGATTGTGACTGGCCCGCCACGCGGCGCTTGGCAGCCGCGGCCCGGGCAGGTCATACTGCTCCCAAGTTGGGTTCCGAACTGCCGCCATCCGCGTCTGGTCCTTGAGGTTTTCGGCCGGGCGTGGCGGCTCATCACGTCGAAATTTGGAGGATTGCTTGATGTCCGACGCCGTCAAGGTCGGCTTCGTCCCGCTGTCGACCGCCCCGCGCGGCATCGTGGTGGCGTTCTGCGATGACACCCTGCGACTCGGAGTCGCGACCGAGAAGGCCCTTGGGGGAGCCTCGGACCTGATCAAGCGCGCGGCCGCCACAGCCCGGTTCAAGGGCAAGGACGGCGCGGTGCTGGACCTGCTGGCTCCTGAGGGAATCAAGATTCAGCGCTTGATCGTCATTGGCACCGGCAAGGGCTCAGATCTCAAGGACAAGGATTTTCTTAAATACGGCGGTACTTTAGCCGGAAAGTTGAACTCCGGAACTGAAGCGGTCGCGGTGCTGGCCGAGTTGCCTTCGGGACCGCTGTTGCCGGATCAGGTCAGCTCGCTGGCCGCCGGGATCCGGCTGCGGGCCTATCGGTTCGATCGCTACAAGACCAAGAAGAAGGACGAAGAGGGCGCCGTCAGCGCCAATGTCTCGATCGCCGTGGCGGATGCCGCGGCGGCCAAGAAGGCGTTCGCGCCGCGGTCCCACGTCACTGACGGGGTGATACTGGCGCGCGATCTCGTCAACGAGCCGCCGAACGTGCTCTACCCGGAGGAGTTCGCCAAGCGCGCCGCCGCCTTGCGCAAGCTCGGCGTCACCGTCGAGATCCTCGACGTGCCTGCGATGAAGAAGCTCGGCATGGGCGCGCTGCTCGGCGTCGGCCAGGGCTCGGCACGGCCGAGCCGCACCGTCGTGATGCACTATAATGGCGGCAAGCGCGGCGAGCAGCCGGTCGCCTTCATCGGCAAGGGCGTGTGCTTCGACACCGGCGGCATCTCGATCAAGCCGGCCGGCTCGATGGAGGACATGAAGGGCGACATGGGCGGCGCGGCCTGCGTGGTCGGCCTGATGCATGCGCTCGCCGCGCGCAAGGCCAAGGCCAACGTGATCGGTGCCATCGGCCTGGTCGAGAACATGCCGGACGGCAATGCGCAGCGTCCAGGCGACATCGTCACCTCGATGTCGGGCCAGACCATCGAGATCATCAATACCGATGCCGAGGGCCGGCTCGTGCTCGCCGACGTGCTCTGGTACGTCGCGACCAAGTTCAAGCCGAAGTTCATGATCGACCTGGCAACCTTGACCGGCGCGATCATGGTCGCGCTCGGCACCGATCATGCCGGCCTCTTCACCAACAATGATGATCTCGCCGACAAGCTGTTCAAGGCGGGGCAGGAGACGGGTGAGAAGGTCTGGCGCATGCCGCTCGGCCACGAATACGACAAGCTGATCGATTCGCAGTTCGCGGACATGAAGAATACCGGCGGACGCCATGGCGGCTCGATCACTGCTGCGCAATTCCTGCAGCGCTTCGTCAACGACACGCCGTGGGCGCATCTCGACATCGCCGGCACCGCGATGGGCGCGCCGAAATCGGAGATCAACCAGAGCTGGGGATCGGGCTATGGCGTCCGGCTGCTCGACCGGTTGGTGTGGGATTCCTACGAATCCAAATCCGACGCCAAAGCTGAAGCCAAGTCCGGCGCCAAGGCGTGACGCGGGACGATGACAGAAGTCCTGTTCTACCATCTGCAGAACATGACCATTGAAGGCGTGCTGCCGCCGCTGCTCGAGAAGTCGCTCGAGCGCGGTTGGCGCGTCGTGGTGCAGTCGACATCGGAGGAGCGCGCGGATGCGCTCGATGCGCATCTGTGGACCTATCGCGACGATTCGTTTCTGCCGCATGCCACCTGGCGGGTGGCCGATGTGGCCGACCAGCCGATCGTGCTCGCGGTGGAAGAGAGCAATCCCAACGGCGCAAACGTCCGTTTCCTGGTGGACAACGCGCCGCTGCCATCGGACTCGCACAGCTACGAGCGCATGGTGCTCGTGTTCAACGGCGATGATGCGGACGCGCTCGCTGCTGCGAGATCGGCGTGGACCGATTGCAAATCGCGGGGATTCGAGGTCACCTACTGGCAGGCGGATGAGCGGGGGCGTTGGCAGCGCCGGCAATGATGCGGAAGTCCGTGAAGCGCCAATGATGGCAGCGCGGCGCGATTCATGATAAACTGCTCATTTACCGGCAGAGCGTTGGCAAAGTCACGAACGTGCCGCAAAGTGATGTTGGGACAACACGTTAGAGTGTCCACAGGTTGCAATTCAGCAAGGTTCATCGTGCGAGACCACAACAAACAGCTGACGCGCGCTCTGGCGTTCCTTGTGCTTGCCCCGGTCGTCGCCGGATGCTCGAGCACGCCCGATTTCCTGTCCAAGGACGCCGAGTGGTTCAACCGGCCGCAGCGCCTGTTCATCAGGAACATCTCGATCGACGCGCCGCCGCTGACGCCGGATAAGCCGGTCACGGCTGAGGACCTTGTGAGCGCCGAAGGCGCATGCCCGGGCATGGCGCCTGCGGCCGGTGCTGCGGGCGCGAACGCGCTGGCGAATGATCCCGCCGCCGCAACGCCGGCCGTCGGCGGCACCGTCGCACTCGGCCATACCGAATGCGACGTGGTGCGCGGCATCGGTGCACCCGACAACGTCAACATCTCGAGCAATGGCGGTGAGCGCGTGGCCACGGTGACCTGGCTGCGCGGCGCGCGCTCCGGCGTCTACACGTTCAGCTCCGGCCGCCTGACCTCGGTCGAGCGAGCGCCCGATCCGGGACCCGCGCCGAAGACGGTCAAGCCGAAGGCGAAGAAGCGCGCGACCTGAGTGTGCGCTGAAGTTGCCGAGAGAGTAGTTCGTCGGACGAACATTGGTTCGTCGCGGATTGCTCGATCAGCCGGTTGCCTCGTCATACAACGTGCTCGCTTCCAGCCATTGCTCCTCGGCGCGCGCCAGCGCGTCGGCGGCATTGGCCCGTGCCTTCGACAATTGCGCCGCCTGTTTCGGGTCGCGTGTGAAGATGTCGGGCAGCGACAGCGCGCCGTCGATCTTGGCGATGATCCCGGTGATGCGGGCGATCTCGGCTTCGACCGCCGTGATCTTCTGCTTCAGCCCGCTCCGTCTGTTGTCGACGCGCGGCCGCTCCGCTTTCTCGGTCACCTGCGGACGTTCGGTCTCTCGTGTGCCGGCGCCGCTGCGTGACGACAGGACCATGCGCCGGTAGTCATCGAGATCGCCATCGTAGGTCTTCACCGTGCGGTCGGCGACGACCCAGAGGCGGTCGGCGCAGGCCTCGATCAGATAGCGGTCGTGCGAGACCATGATCACGGCGCCGGGAAATTCGTTGATCGCTTCGGCGAGCGCGGCGCGGCTGTCGATGTCGAGATGGTTGGTCGGCTCGTCCAGGATGATCATGTTGGGGCCGAAGAAGGTCGCGAGCCCGAGCAGCAGCCGCGCCTTCTCGCCGCCCGACAGGCTCTTCACCAGCGTGTCGGCGGCCTTGCCGGAAAACCCGATCGCGCCGGCGCGCGCGCGTACTTTCGACTCCGGCGCGTCACCCATCAGCTTGCGCACGTGACTATACGGCGATCCGGTCTCGTCCAGCTCATCGAGCTGGTGCTGGGCGAAATAGGCGATCGACAGCTTGTCGGCGCGCGTGACCTTGCCGGAGAACGGCGCGAGCCGGCCGGCCAGCAGCTTCACCAGCGTGGACTTGCCATTGCCGTTGGCGCCGAGCAATGCGACGCGGTCGTCATTGTCGATGCGTAAGGTGACGCGGTTGAGCACCGGTTGCGCGGGGTCGTAGCCGACCGAGGCGTTGTCGACCGCGATGATCGGCGGCGACAACAGTCGCTCCGGTGCGGGGAACGTGATCTCGTGCACGTCCTGGGTGACGAGCGCGGTGATCGGCTTCATCCGCTCCAGCATCTTGACGCGGGACTGCGCCTGGCGCGCCTTCGAGGCCTTGGCCTTGAAGCGCTCGACGAAGGCCTGCAGCCGCGCGCGTTCCGCTTCCTGGCGCTTGACCGCCTTGGCATCGAGCATCTCGCGGGTGGCGCGCTGCTCCTCGTAGGAGGAGTAGCTGCCCCGGTACAGCGTGAGCTTGCAACGGTCGAGATGCAGGATCTGGTCGACGGAGGTTTCCAGCAGATCGCGGTCATGGCTGATCACGATCACCGTGCGCGGATAGTGCGCCAGGTGATCCTCGAGCCACAGCGTGCCCTCGAGGTCGAGATAGTTGGTCGGCTCGTCCAGCAGGAGCAGGTCGGGTGCGGCGAACAGCGTGGCCGCGAGGGCGACCCGCATGCGCCAGCCGCCGGAGAATTCGGCGCAGGCTCGCGCCTGATCCGCGGCGGAAAATCCGAGGCCGCTGAGAATCGCGGCCGCGCGCGCCGGGGCGGAATGCGCGTCGATGTCGACGAGGCGGGTCTGGATCTCGGCGATACGGTCTGCGTCATGGGCGGTCTCGGCCTCGTGCAGCAGCGCGTGCCGCTCGAGGTCGGCCCGGAGAACCACCTCGATCAGGCTTTCGGGCCCGCTCGGGGCTTCCTGGGCCAGGCTGCCGATGCGCCACCGCGGCGGCACGCTGATGCTGCCGGTCTCCAGCGACAGTTCGCCGCGGATCGCTTTGAACAGGGTGGACTTGCCGGTGCCGTTGCGGCCGACCAGCCCGACGCGCGCGCCCGGCGGAATCTGCACCGAGCTCTGGTCGATGAGAAGCCGTCCGGCGAGGCGGATGGAGATGTCGGTGATGGAAAGCATGCGCGCCTTGTCACCGCGCGCGCGGCCAAAGGCAACCGCTTTGTCGCGGTCTCAGCGGCCGGATAGGCTCGTCCCGGCCTCGTCGCGCTTGCGCAACTCGTTCATCAGGTCGGCAAGGGAGGCCGGCAGGTGAGAGCCGTCCGGCGGCAGGCTGCGTTGCAGGCGCTCGCCGACGGCCTCGCAGATCGATCGGCTGGTCTTGCGATCGAGAGCCTCGCTGAAATTGGCGGTGAGGCCAGACATGACGGAATTCCACGAGCAGTTGCAGGACGATGCCGTAACAAGTCGTGGCCGCTCGATTTGTTTCCGGCTCCTGACCGGAATACCCCGAAATGAGGTTGAAACTGCACAAAAAAAGCCCCGGCGTGGGGGAGACGCCGGGGCGATGCGAGTTCGGTGCGGCGGGGGGCGGGTGCCGCGCCGAGGCTCGTATCAATAGCAGCGGTTGATCAGGCGCCAGCGCGGTCCCCACGGGGTCGGAACCACGCGGCGCACATAGCAGCCGCCATAGCCGTAGCTGTAGGCCGGGCCGCCGACGAAGAAGCGGGGACCGTAGAACGGACGGTGCCAACCGCCATGCCAGCCGCCTCCATGCCAACCACCGCCATGCCAGCCACCGTGCCAGTGAGCCGAGGCGGCGGTCGGGGCGAGGGCGGCTGCGCCGAGGGCAACGGCGGCCGCCGCGATGAGGGAGAGTTTGCGCAACATGATCGTCTCCTGGATGACAGCGTTGGTGGCGCCGAAATTGTCCGACGGATGAGGCTGGGAGAGGGCGGCCACCGGAACGCTGCTGGCTCGTCCTCGCCCGATACCGAACACGTTAAGACATGACAGCTGAATGATGGTCGCACGAACCCTTCAGGCTATGTTCAGAAACGTGAAATTGTCGTAAGGCGTTGCGCCTCCGGGCTGGGTCCCGGTCGCTTGCCGTCGACCAATCGCGTCGATATAAGCCCGCAACCCACCCAAATCCCGCACCTCCAAGGACGACATCATGGCGATTGAGCGCACCTTTTCGATTATCAAGCCCGACGCGACCGAGCGTAACCTCACCGGCGCGATCAATGCGCTGATCGAGAAGGCCGGCCTGCGCATCGTGGCTCAGAAGCGGATCCGCATGACCCGCGACCAGGCCGAGACATTCTATGCCGTGCACAAGGCGCGGCCGTTCTTCGGCGAGCTGGTCGATTTCATGATCTCCGGCCCGGTCGTCGTCCAGGTCCTCGAAGGCGAAGGAGCTATCCTGAAGTACCGCGACGTGATGGGCGCGACCGATCCGTCGAAGGCCGCCGACGGCACCATCCGCAAATCGCATGCGAAGTCGATCGGCGAGAACTCGGTGCATGGCTCGGATGCCGCCGAGACGGCTGCGGTCGAGATCGCGCAGTTCTTCGCCGGCAACGAGATCGTCGGCTGAGCCATGATCGCTGCGGCGGAGCCTCGCTCCGCCGCATGCCGACGTGCTCAATCTTCGTTGAACCGATCTGAAAGGCTTGGCCGTGAACTGGCTGTCGCAACTCGCTGATCCCGCCACTTTCGGCCATTTGCTCGCTCAATTCGAGGCCGACCTGCAGAGCCCGGGCTTCTGGCTCGCGCTCGGCAAGATCGTCTGGATCAACGTGCTGTTGTCGGGCGACAATGCGCTGGTCATCGCGCTCGCCTGCCGCGGCCTGCACGGCAAGCATCGCGTCTGGGGCATGGTGGCCGGCTCCGGCATTGCCGTCGCACTGCGCATCGCCTTTACCGGCATCGTCGCCACCCTGATGGCGCTGCCGTACCTGAAGCTGATCGGCGGGCTGGCGCTGATCGTGATCGCCGCCAAGCTGCTGGTGCCCGAGGACGAGAACGACGAGATCGCAGCCGGCACGACGCTGTGGCATGCGGTCCGCATCGTCGCGCTTGCCGACCTCGTGATGAGCCTCGACAACGTGATCGCGGTGGCTGCGGCCGCGAACGGCCAGGCGTCCCTGCTGATCATCGGCCTCGCCATGAGCATCCCGCTGATCATCGCGGGCGCCGCGCTGATCATGCTCGTGCTCGATCGGGTCCCGCTGCTGGTCTGGCTCGGCGCGATGTTGCTCGGCTGGGTGGCCGGCGAGGTGATCGCGACCGATCCCGCGATCGAGCCGATGCTGCACCATCTCCTCGACGGCACCGTGGTCATCAACATCGAGGCGACCTCGGCGCTGTTCGCCGGCAAGACCAATCTCGCGAGCCACGTCGATGTCATGGAGACGCTGATGTCGCTGATCGGCGCCGGTGTGGTGCTGATCGCCGGCTCGATCTGGCGCGGCCGCGCGCTGCAGCGTCAGGCCGAGAGCGAGCTGGTGCCGGCGCGCGGCGTCGATCTGCCGTAGCTGATCGTCAGGAGGCGTCGCGTCCGACCGGGCGGCGTCAGGACTCCGCATCCAGCCGATCGAGGAATTCGCGAACGGTGTGGACCGATCCCGTGGCGGCTGGCTGGTAGCCGGGCAGGGCGGCGACGGCGCGATGGAATTCGTCGCCCCCTTCATCACCTCGAGCACCCGCCGCATCGGGTCGGTCTCCAGAAACGATTTATGGCAGGCGAAGAAATAGTCCTCGGTGAGGATACGGATGAAGTCGAGTCCGAACTGCCGCGCGGCGGCCTCGACGCCGAAGCAGACGTCGGCCATGCCGCTCGCGACATAGGCGGCGACGGCTGCATGGGTGAACTCGATCTGCTGCGCGCCATTAATGCGCGCTTCGTCGATGCCTTGTGACGCGAGCAACTGATCGAACAACAGGCGGGTGCCGGAATCATGATCGCGATTGACGAAGCGCGCCCTGCCGTCGGCAAGATCGGCCAATGAACGGATGGACAGCGGATTGCCGCGCTTGACCATCAGCCCCATTTCACGGGTCACGAAGCTGATGACGCAGTCCTGCTTGGGATCAAGCCAATCCCTGCAGGCCCGGATGTTCTGGGCACGCAGCTCGCCGCGCGGCAGATGCAGTCCCGACAGGTCGCATTCGCCTTGCGCCAGCGACGCCAGCGAATGCTGGCTGCTGACATAGCGGACATCGACCCCGACGCCTGGCTCGCGATCCAACAGCTCGCGCAGCTTGGCGACGGCAAAGCCGTGGCTGGCGTGAACGCGGATCACGCCGGGATGCGGCTGCAGGAACGGCTTGATCTCGGTCACCAGCTCCTGCGCCAGATTGTCGAGCTGCGGGCCGAGGCGGGCGTGCATGCGCTCGCCGGCCCACACCAGCTTATCTCCGAACGTAGTAAGCTTCGATCCCTTGCCGCGCTGGGTCTCGACCAGCGGCACGCCGAAGAATTCAGACCACTGCTCGATCAGATTCCAGACGTGACGATAGGACAGCTGCGCGTCACTGGCCGCGCTGGTGATCTTACCCGTCCTCCTGATTTCACTGAGCACGCGGAGCATCACGACGATGCTCTGCGGGCCGTCGTCCTTGTAGAAACGCCAGACAGGTTCGATCGCGATCCGCAACATCAGGGCCCGCTTGTGAAGTCGGCTTCATATGACCGCCGGCCATAGGCAACAGATATCATATTTACGAACAGATATTTGTTCTTACCTTCATTGGTATACAACAAACGGAGGAAATATGATGTCGATTGCATATGATTACGAGCGCGGCTCGAGGACGACGTCTTATCTGACGAAGCCGTTCCAGCTCCTGATCGGCGGCCGGCATGTTCCCTCGGTTTCGGGACGCACCTTCACGTCGCTCAATCCTGCGACCGAGCAGGCGATTGCGACGGTCGCCGAGGGCAATGCCGAGGATGTCGATCTCGCGGTCGCCGCGGCCCGCAAGGCCTTCGAGGGGCCGTGGCGAACGATGCGTGCGGCCGAGCGCGGCGCGATCCTGCTGAAATGGGCGCAGCTGTTGCGCGACCATGCCGACGAGATCATCGAGCTCGAAAGCCTCGATGCCGGCAAGCCCGTGTCGGCGATCCTGCGCCAGGATCTTCCCGCCGCCATCGATACGCTCACCTACTACGCCGGATGGGCCGACAAGATCAGCGGTGAAGTCGTCTCTACGCGCGATGATGCGCTGACCTATACGGTGCGCGAGCCGGTCGGCGTGGTCGCGGCGATCGTGCCGTGGAATTTCCCGCTGATGATCGGGATGTGGAAGCTCGCGCCGGCGCTGGCCTGCGGTTGCACCGTCGTGATGAAGCCCGCCGAGCTGACGTCGCTGTCGGCGTTGCGGATCGGGGAGCTCGCGCTCGAAGCCGGACTGCCGCCCGGTGTTCTCAACATCGTGACCGGCCCTGGGCGCACCGTCGGCGAGGCGCTGGTCAACCACCGCGATGTCGACAAGGTCACGTTCACCGGCTCGCCCGGCGTCGGCCGCGGTATCATGAAGGCGGCGGCCGGCAACTTCAAACGCGTCTCGCTCGAGCTCGGCGGCAAGTCGGCCAACATCATCTTCGACGATGCGAACATCGAGGCCGCCGCGAAGGCTGCGGCCAGCGGCATCTTCTTCAACACCGGGCAGGTGTGCTCGGCCGGATCGCGGGTGCTCGTGCACGAGCGCGTGTATGACGAGGTGGTCGAGCGCCTGACCGAGCGCGCACGGGCGCTGCGGATCGGCGATCCGCTCGATCGCGCCACCTCGCTCGGACCGGTCATCTCCGAACGGCAGATGAAGACGATCCTCGACTATGTCGACATCGGACGCAACGAAGGCGCCACGCTCGTCACCGGCGGCCAGCGCGCGGCCGCCCGCGGCTATTTCGTCAGCCCCGCCGTCTTCGCTGGCGTCACGCACGACATGCGGATCTCGCAGGAGGAGATCTTCGGACCCGTGGTCAGCGTGATCAAGTTCAGGGACGAGGCCGAGGCGCTGCGGATGGCGAACGGCACGGCTTACAGCCTGGCCGCGGGCGTTTGGAGCCGCGACATGGGGCGCGTCCATCGCTTCGCTAATCGCCTGCGCGCCGGCACCGTGTGGATCAACACCTATGGCTACACCGATGTGCGGCTGCCTTGGGGTGGCGATCGCGACTCCGGACTGGGCCGCGAGCACGGCACGGCCGCGCTGGACAACTTCACGGAGCCGAAGTCCGTCTGGATGAACCTCGCGGTGTGAGCCAAGCGTCGGTTGACGCGGACGGCCGCATCAGCGGCCGCCCGCATGCTCCGGCTGTTCAATCGGTAGACGACGGCGAGACGATCTCGCTGGGGTTCGAGCTCTTGCCGGAATGCCGCGCGATGTTTCCAGCCGACATGGACGTGTTGAAGCGCGATTTCATCGCGACGCTCGCGGTGCTCGTCGGCAGCCTCGATCAGATGACCGGACTTCTGTCGAGCACCGACATCCTCGGCCGCAACCATGCGCGCTACGGCGTCAAGCCGGAGTACTATCCGGTGGTCGGGGAGGCGCTGCTGTGGAGCCTCGCCAAGGGGCTTGGTCCGCATTGGAATGATGAGGTGGAGCAGGCCTGGCGCAAGGTCTACGGCATCATCGCCCAGCGGATGATCGCAATTTCGGTCGGCGCTCGGCGGCCCTGATCCGGATCTAGCTGCGCACGATCGAGCCCGAGCGGCCGACGAGACGCGCGAGCTGCTTGAAGCGTCCGCCGACACGGTCGGCGACGAGGTCGACCATCTGGTGCTCGAACACCAGCATCAGCTTGCGATCCTGGGTGCGGAAGTGCGTTGCGGGCAGCACGCCGGGTCGCGCCGCGGAGATCAAATGCGCGACCCGAAACGCGGTGCCGAGCAGGCGCGCACGATCGATCTGGGCCGGGCTCAGCTGCTCGGTGAGGGCAGGCGCCGCCGCCTCGTCGCGCAGGCCCTCGTAGCGGAAGAACACCGACAGCGCGACGAAGATGCGGCCCTCGTGGTTGATCGAGCCGAAATTGCCGTTCAGAACGATGCCGTAGGTCTGCTCGCCGCGATGGTCCGGATGCATGCGCCAGCCGATGTCGGACAGCAGGCAGGCGGCGTGCCGCAGCCGGCGCTCGTCCTCGGTCTCGCGCATGTGCATCACGCGGAACAGGCGGTCGGTCCAGTCGATCAGCTCGCGGGCATGCTGGGCCGAGCGCGACAACAGCTCGTTGAGGCCCTGCGCCGCGCAGAGCAGCCCGTCCTTGGCGCGCTCGGCGTCGGGAAGCTTGGAGTAGAGCAGGCCCTCGCGCACGCCGAAGGTCGAGAACACGACCGTCGTCGGCCTGGCGACGCGGATGATGTGCTCGAGCACCAGCGCGGCATAGGCGAGCAGCGGGCGCCGCGCCTCGGCGATCGCTTCGATGTCGGCCAGCATGTCGGCGGCGACGAGACGGCGCAGCCGGCGCACGAAGGCCAGCGCATCGGCCGCCGGAATCGCATAGCCGTGCATCACCCCGAGCGGATAGCCGCTCTGGATGATGTGGATGCGCGCCAGCGCGCGCCAGGTGCCGCCGACCGCATAGAAGGTGCGGTTCTGGCCGGCCAGCAGTTGCGGCAGGTCGGTCAGCGCCTCGCGCGCGATCCGCTCCGCCTTCTTCAGCGATTTCTCGGCGAGATCCTGCAGCGCCAGGCTGCCGAGCGGCAGGGTGACGCCGCTGCGGACCTGGTGCCCGCGCACGTCGATCAGCTCAAGTGAGCCGCCGCCGAGGTCGCCGACGATGCCGTCGGGCTTGTGGATGCCGGAGATGACGCCGAGCGCCGAATAGCGCGCCTCTTCGGGGCCGGTGAGGATCTGGATCGGGGCGCCGCAGATCTTCTCGGCCTTGGCGATGAAATCAGCGCCGTTCGAAGCATCGCGGCAGGCGGCGGTCGCGATGGCATGAACTTGCCCCACCCGCTGCACCTTGCACAACGCGCGGAAGCGCTTCAGCGCGGTCAGCGCCTTGTCGACGGCATCGGCCGCGAGCAGGCCGGTGGTTTGGACCTCGCGACCGAGCCCGCACAGCGCCTTCTCGTTGAACACGGTGACGAGACTGCGTTCCATCGCCTGGTAGACGACGAGACGGACCGAGTTCGAGCCGATGTCGATGACACCGACGCTCGCGGCCCTCGTGCCGGGCCGCTTCACCACGGCATGTCCCGGCGCAGAAGGCCCCGGTGCAGACAGCCCCTATGAAGGAGAGCGTTCATTCCGGCGCGTGAGCCGGCGCGGTGATGATTCCTTGAGCGACTTTCCACGGCCGGACAGACTCGGATTCGTCATGAAGTAATTGTGCAGGTTGAACGGCTCCTCGCCCTTCGCGGCCTTCATACGCGTTGACGACCCATCCGGCAACAATTGCCAGCTCTGCTCGGTGTCCTTGAGGTTCGCGACCATGATCTGTTCCAGAACCTGCTGATGTACGGTAGGGTTCTGAAGCGGGCACAGCACCTCGACGCGGCGGTCGAGATTGCGCGGCATCATGTCGGCCGAGGAGATGTAGACGGCGGCCTTGGCGCTCGGCAGGCCCTGACCCATACCAAAGCAGTAGATGCGGCCATGCTCGAGGAAGCGGCCGATCACCGATTTGACGCGAATGTTCTCCGACAGTCCGGGGAGGCCGGGACGCAGGCAGCAGATGCCGCGCACGATCAGCTCGATCGACACGCCGGCCTGCGAGGCCTCATACAGCGCGTCGATGATGTCGGGATCGACCAGCGAGTTCATCTTCATCCAGATCACGGCGGGCTTGCCCTGGCGGGCGAAGCTGGTCTCGCCGTGGATGTGCTCGATCATGCGCTTGCGAAGCGTGAGCGGCGACACCGCCATCTTCTCGATGTCGATCGGCTCGGCATAGCCGGTGATGTAGTTGAATACCCGCGTCACGTCGCGGCCGATCACCGGGTCGGAGGTGAAGTAGGACAGGTCGGTGTAGATGCGCGCCGTCACCGGGTGATAGTTGCCGGTGCCGGTGTGGACATAGGTCGTGAGGCTGCCGCCCTCGCGGCGTACGACCATCGACAGCTTGGCATGCGTCTTCAGCTCCAGGAAGCCGTAGACCACCTGCACGCCGGCGCGCTCCAGATCGCGGGCCCAGCGGATGTTGGCCTCCTCGTCGAAACGCGCCTTGAGCTCGACCAGCGCCGTCACCGACTTGCCGGCTTCGGCAGCTTCCACCAAAGTGCGCACGATCGGAGAGTTGTTGGAGGTGCGGTACAGCGTCTGCTTGATTGCGACGACGTCCGGGTCGCGCGCCGCCTGCTGCAGGAACTGCACGACGACGTCGAACGACTCATAAGGGTGATGGACGATCAGGTCCTTCTGCCGGATGGCGGCGAAGATGTCGCCGCCATGGTCGCGGACACGCTCAGGATGGCGCGGCACATAGGGCACGAATTCGAGGTCGGGCCGGTCGACCCGCGTCAGTTGCGACAGCTCGTTCATCGCCAGCACGCCGTCGACCAGGAACACCTCGTCATCGGTGGTCGAGAGCGCATTCTGCACGAAGCGGCGCAGCTCCTCCGGCATGTTGGCCTCGATCTCGAGCCGGATCACCGAGCCGCGACGGCGCCGCTTCAGCGCGGTTTCGAACAGCCGCACCAGGTCTTCGGCCTCTTCCTCGATCTCGATCTCGCTGTCGCGGATGATCCGGAAGGCGCCCTGGCCCTTCACGGTGTAGCCCGGAAACAGCCGGCCGATGAACAGGCCGGTCGCCTGCTCGAGGGTGATCAGGCGGATCACGCCATCCTTGGAGCCGGGGAAGCGGATGAAGCGGTCGATCTTGCCGGGCATTCGGATGAGGGCGTTCATCGGACGCCCGTCGGCGGAGCGGATCAGCTGCAGCGCCACCGTGAAGCCGAGGCTCGGGATGAACGGGAACGGATGCGCCGGATCGATCGCCAGTGGCGTCAGCAGCGGGAAGATGTTGGCGAGGAAGTGGTCCTCGATCCAGGCGCGCTCGCTCTTGGTGACGTCCTGGCCGTCGACCAGCACGATGCCGAGCTCGCCGAGAAACTTGCGCAGGTCGCGCCAGATCGCCTGCTGGTCGATCGCGAGCTGTGAGACGGTCTCGTTGATCAGCTTCAACTGCTCGGTGGGTGTCAGCCCATCCGGGCTGCGCTCGGCGATGCCCTCGCGGACCTGGGCGCGGATGCCGGCGACGCGGACCATGAAGAATTCATCAAGGTTGTTGGCGGAAATCGACAGGAAGCGCACCCGCTCCAGGGCGGGATGGCGCGGATTGACCGATTCCTCCAGAACGCGGCGGTTGAAGTGAAGCCAGGACAGTTCCCGGTTGATGAATCGCTCGGGGCTCGAGGCAATCTCGAAGGACGGCGCCGCGACCGATTCTTTCTCTGAAATTTCAGTAACTTGCTCGGTATCCATCGGAATTCGATCCATATCCATCCAGTCGCGAATGGTCGACCGTAGCCCAATCTGGGTAACCAGGGGATGACGTTGCCGGCACCATTGAGGTTCCGTCACCAACCGCCGTCAAGATGGCCGCCGGTCACAGCGGGCGGAGCAGCTCCGCCGCCAGCGCCCGGGTGACCGGCCGTCCGAGCCGTAGGGACTCGTTGTCCAGCAGCGCGATGGTCTGGCGTGCCGCCGCATAGGAGCGCTCGATGTGGCTTGCGAGATAGCTGACCACGGTCTCGTCGATCGCCAGTTGCCGGTCCGCGGCCAGCTTGACGATCAAGGCGCGGAACAGCTGGTCGTCGGGCGGCAGCAGCGTGACGACCGGGACGGCGCGCAGCCGCGACCTCAGATCGGCCAGGGCGATGGGCAGGGCCGCCGGGGCCTCGCGCGCCGTGATCAGCACGAAAGCCTCGTCCTGGCGGGCCAGGTTCAGCAGGTGAAACAGCGCCCGCTCGTCGAGATCGGTTGCCGTCAGATCCTCCAGCACCAGCGCGCCGGTGGCGAGCGCCCCAGGGACCGCGCTCGCCTCGAGGGCATGCGCGGACAGGGATCGGGCTCCAGCCTGCTCGGCCCAGATCGCGGCGAGGTGGCTCTTGCCGGAGCCGTCGGGGCCGACCAGGAACATGGTCCGCGCCGGCCATTCCGGCCAGGCGTCGACCAGAGCGAGCCCGGCCGCGTTGCCTGGACCTTCGAAGAAATTGTCCCGCGTCAGGCTCTCCGCATGCGGCAGTGCGAAGGCCAGCTGACGAGGGGGGATATGGCCGGCCAAGGTCGAATTGCTCCGTATCGTGGGGTGCGTGAGGTCAGGACGGGCCCTCAGCGGAGGATCACCGGACCTCGATGGTGCTCATGTGGCGCACCCAGTCGACGAGATACAGCCCGACCGACACGAGGGTAAAGACCGTGACCAGCGCCATCAGCACCACATCGTAGGGCTTGGGCTCGAAGCCGAAGCTGAGCGAGGCCAGCACGAGCGCTGCGAATCCCACCTGGGCGACCGTGTTCAGCTTGGACACCATCAATGGCTTCATCGCGACCGGCCGGTCGAACAGCCAGGACACGATCACCGCCGAGACGATCATGATGTCGCGCGAGACCACCAGGATGACGATCCAGCGCGGGATCGCGCCCCAGATGCCAAGCGTGACGAAGATCGAGACCAGCAGCGCCTTGTCGGCGAGGGGATCGAGCAGTGCTCCCAGTTCAGACCGCAGGTTGAAGCGCTTGGCCAGGAAGCCGTCCACGGCGTCGCTCACCCCCGCGACCACGAAGACCAGAAACGCGATCTCCATCTCGCCGGCCGCAATGGCCCAGACGACGATCGGAACCAGCAGGATTCGACCGAGCGTGATCAGATTGGGGATACTGTGGGGAATGGTCACGCAGCGGGTCCCGACGACAACGATCAAAAGACAACCCGATTCCGAAACAGGGCGAACCGGTACGGTTCCTAGATAGTATGGGGACGAGCCCCTTGCGAGCCATTGCGCGCGGCCGGATTCCGACGTAACCAGCGGCCAGATTAGGGGTTTTTACCATGACCGAGCGCAAGAACGGGCTCACTTATGCAGATTCGGGCGTCGATATCGATGCCGGAAACCGTCTGGTCGATCTGATCAAGCCCATGGTGCGCGCAACCGCCCGCGCCGGCGCGGATGCCGAGATCGGTGGCTTTGGCGGCCTGTTCGACCTCAAGGCCGCCGGATTCAAGGATCCGGTGCTGGTCGCCGCGACCGACGGCGTCGGCACCAAGGTGAAGATCGCGATCGAGACCCGGCTGCATGGCGGTATCGGCATCGACCTGGTCGCTATGTCGGTCAACGATCTCGTCGTGCAGGGCGCCGAGCCGCTGTTCTTCCTCGACTACTTTGCCTGCGGCAAGCTCGACCCGGAGGCGACGGCCTCGATCGTCGCCGGCGTCGCCGAAGGTTGCCGGGAATCCGGCTGCGCGCTGATCGGCGGTGAGACCGCGGAAATGCCGGGCCTCTACAAGGACGGCGACTACGATCTTGCCGGTTTCGCGGTCGGCGCCGCCGAGCGCGGCACGCTGCTGCCGTCGCCGGACATCGCGGCCGGCGACGTGGTTCTCGGCCTCGCCTCATCCGGCGTGCATTCCAACGGCTACTCCCTGGTGCGCAAGATCGTCGCCCAGTCCGGCCTCGGCTTCGATGCGCCGGCACCGTTCGCGCCGGTCCTGACTCTCGGCGCGGCGCTGCTGACGCCGACCCGGCTCTATGTGAAGTCGTGCCTTCGCGCCATCCGCGAGACCGGTGCGGTCAAGGGGCTCGCGCACATCACGGGCGGCGGCTTCACCGACAACATTCCGCGCGTGCTGCCGAAGCATCTCGGCGTCTCGATTGATCTGACGGGCCTGCCGGTGCTGCCGGTCTTCAAATGGCTGGCGGAGCAGGGCGGCATTGCCGAGCGCGAGCTCTTGCGCACCTTCAATTGCGGGATCGGCATGATCGCGATCGTCAAGGCCGAGGCCGTCGATGCCGTCATCGAGGTGTTCACCGCCAATGGTGAGCACGTCGCCCGGCTCGGCGAGGTCGTTGCCGCCGCGGGCGATGAGCGCGTGATTTACACCGGCGCCCTCGATCTGGCCCTGTGAGACGAGTGAGCCGATGAAGCGCCGCGTCGCCATCCTGATCTCGGGCCGTGGGTCGAACATGGCCGCGCTGATCCACGCGGCGGCGCAGCCGGATTTTCCGGCCGAGGTCGCCATTGTGATCTCCAACCGAGCCGATGCGGCCGGACTGCAGAAAGCGCAGGAGAGCGGCGTCGCGATCGAAATCATCGAGAGCAAGCCGTTCGGCAAGGACCGCGCAGGGTTCGAAGCCAGACTGCAGCAGGCGCTCGATGCACGCGGCATCGAGATCATCTGCCTGGCCGGTTTCATGCGCCTGTTCACGGCGGAGTTCGTGCAGCGCTGGTACGGAAGGATGCTCAACATTCATCCGTCGCTGCTGCCATCATTCCCCGGCCTCGATCCGCACGGCCAGGCGCTGCGTGCCGGCGTCAAGCTGTCAGGCGCCACCGTGCATTTCGTCATTCCGGAGACGGATGCAGGTCCGATCGTGATGCAGGGCGCGGTCGTGGTCAGGGACGACGATACGCCGGACACGCTGTCGACGCGCATTCTTGGCGTCGAGCATCGCATCTATCCCGAGGCGCTGAAGCTGCTGGCCAAGGGCCTGGTGCGGCTCGAAGGCGATCTCTGCCGGACGTCGTCCGTGGTGCAGGCCGATCACGCGCTGATCTGGCCCGTCGTCCGTTAGCTTGCGCCGGACGAAAAAAATCCCCGGCGGGGCCGGGGCACATCAAGGCTGACGAAGTCTGATCATCCGCGGCAAGCGAGCGTGACGCGGAACCCGTGAGTTGGCTTGCGAACGCGCGCTGTGGCGCCCTCCGCCGGGACGATGCTCACGAGAGCTTCAGGTTCTCTGCCGACGTCTTGCCGCGGCTCTCCACCAGATCATATTCGATCGTCTGGTTCTCGTTGAGCGTGGTCAGTCCAGCACGCTCCACGGCCGAGATGTGGACGAACACGTCCTTGTCTCCGCCAGCCGGTTTGATGAAGCCATATCCCTTGGTCGGGTTGAACCACTTCACGCTGCCCTTGTAGGTCGGCATCGCTGTCTCCTCGTCTAGACGAAAAAAAGACGCGGCCACGCTCACGCGTGCCACGCCACAAACGGGCTTCCGGGGATCTGCTCAATTTCCGAAGTCGCGAAACGCACAGTCGAACGGCCAATCCGATTGTGCTGGAGATTGCAACACGATTTTCCGCCGATATCAAGTTTGGCGGATCGATGAGAACGCGTCGCGACGTCACGTCACCGGCTGCTGCTGCACTGCGTGGCTTGTGGCGCTGGAACCACAAATCCTTGCGGTGCAGCCGCGGCATGGTCAATTTCATTGACCGCGATCGGGAACTGCGGACAAATCGACGCGGCAATATTGAAGCGAATTTGAGCGGGCGGCGAACGGAGCATCGATGCGCGGGGCATCTCCGGCCAAGCGGGGCAGGCGACAGTGCACCCGTGTACCCGGGGCGGCGCTGCTGCCCATCGTCGCCTTTGGTATGGCCGTCGCGTCTTCGCCGTGCGCCGCGCAGGCCAGCCTGCCGAGCATAGCCGCTAGCCCGACACCAACGCCGAGCCCATTGCCCAGTCCTGCACCCGGCGCGATCAGTTCCGAACGCTCGTCCGGCCAAACCGTGCTCGATCTCGGCTCGAGCTTCCTCGAACGGCTCGGCACCCAGGCCACGCAGGGCGTCACCCGGCTGCAGCGGAGCAATCCGGGGGGCGGGGGTGCGCCGGAGGCTTCGGAACAGGCTCGGTTCCGGACTTGGGGCGAGACGTATGGCGTGACGGTCCGCAGCAATGCGCAAGGCGACTTCGTCGGCGACAAGAGGACGACTTGGGGCGGGGTCGCCGGTATCTGCATGCGCCTCGTGCTGGGCGTGAACGTCGGACTATCCGTTGACCAGAGCCGGACCAGGGTCGATGTGCCGCTGGCGCTGCAATCGGCGACGCTCGATCTCACACAGTTCGGGTTCAACGCCTCGGTCGACCAGGGACCCTGGACCTGGGCGATCGCGATCGTCCATGGCTTCGGCGGGATCAGTGCGCGGCGCGACACCAGCCTCGGTGCGGCGACGTCGGTCTACGGCGCCCACATCACGGGCGTGCTGAGCGAGCTCGACTACTACTGGAGCATCGGTGAGAGCCGGATCGTTCCGAAGCTCGCCTTCGAATACACGCGCGCCACGACCGCGGCATTCCAGGAATCGGGCGGGCTCGATCCGCTGTCGGTCAGCGGCACCTCGCTGGAGCGCGCCCGCGTTCTCGTCGGCGCCGAATTCGGCCGCTACTTCATCGTAGACGGCAGGGTCCTCGACGTCTCGGCCTATGGCAAGCTCGTCGACAATTTCAGCCAGAATCTCGGCGCGGTGACCGTGAGCCTCGGTCCGCAGAGCATCACGCTGCAGGGCCTTGGCGAGGGCCGTTACGGCGCCGACGCCGGCGCGGCACTGTCGCTATCCTTGAACCGAACGTCACGCCTCTATCTGAACTACGATGCGAAGCTGCGTTCGGCGCTGCAGTCGCATCAGGGGACGCTCGGCGTCGAGTTGAAGTGGTAGGTCGTCAGACCGGTTTCGGCGCGACGTAGCCGCCGAAGCCGACGACATCCCGCGCGGACGCCATCAGAGGCACGAGCTCCAGCGGATGGATGAACTCGTCCCGGAAGCAGGCATGGACCTTCGGATCGAAGATGCGCTTCAGCCAGTCGATGACGACCTTGTGCCGGTCGGAGTTGCGAAACTCCTTGTGATAGGTCAGCCACAGATCCATGTGGTAGTTGATGCCGAGATCGACCGGAACGAGCGGCGCCCCGAGCGCGACCGCCGATGTCGGCAGGAAGCCGATGCCGGCGCCGCGCTCGACCGCGTAGAGCACGGCAACGCTGGAATTGGTGGAGATGCCGACGATGCCCTCGAGCGACTCCAAGCCGAGGATGCGCGCATAGCCCGTCTCGTCGAGCTGCACGCCGTGCTGCTTGATGATGCGGTGGTTCTTGAGATCCGCCAGCGATGTCGGCAATCCATGCGCGTCGCGATAGGCTTCCGACACGAAGCCGTAGATGTGCAGACGGCCGAGCTTCACAACGATCACGTCGGGGTTGGTCGGCCGTTCGAACTGAATCGAGATGTCAGCCTCCAGCCGCGACACGTCGGCCTGCTGCATCGCGCAGCTCAGATCGACCGTGATCCTGCGATAGGTCTTCTGGAAATCGATCAGTCGCGGCAGGATCCAGAAATTGCCGGGGCCTTCGGTCACGGCGACGCGCACCGACCCCTGAGTGTCGGTCGACAGCGAGGCGCGCCGGAAGATGTTGAAGCTCAGCCGCTCCATCTGCTCGACGTCGAACAGCAACGATCGTCCCTCGTCGCTGAGCGACAGGCCGGATTGATCACGGATGAAGAGCTTGAATCCGAGCTCGTCCTCGAGCCGGTCGATCTTGCGCATCAGGGTTGTGCCGGTCAGTCCGAGAACATCCGCCGCGTTTCGGAAGCTGCGGTGACGTGTACAAAGCAGAAATGCTCTCAAATCCTCCCATGAAGGGTTAAGCGTTTCGTCAGACTTCCTGTGCTGCGTGGATGCAGCACCCCGATGCAAATGTTGCCGCATACACTCCAGCCCCGACAAGTATGATGACGTTATCAAAGCCAAGCTGGAAACATAGATGCAGAACCTGCACCGCGGAAGCACAGAATTCACGCTGCGACATCAGCTCGACGCGCTGCCGCGGACGGATCGGGTCACGGCTCAGGCGGTCACGCTCGATCGGCTCGGCGAGCTCGCGGCGCTCGCACGCCGGGAAATACCGGGCGTTCGTGCCTCGGAACACGAACTTGCGGAGTTCTTGCGGCACGATCCGGACTCGATCTTCGCGCTCTACCGCGGCAGGAACTTGCTCGGCGGCATAGCCTTCCTCTATCTCAACTGCTCAGGCCTCGATGCGTTGCTCCTGGATGAGTTCAATTTGAATGATCCGCCGCGCAGATTTCTGGCGCGGCCGGACGAAGACGTAGCTGCCATCTATGTCTGGGCGCTCGTGGCGCAAGGGCGAGGAGCAATCGGCCTCGGCAACGTCGCGCAGGCGCTGCAAGGCGCGAGAT